>JAEWGQ010000353.1 GCA_023388235.1 Actinomycetes bacterium
GCCCACTGGACGTCATGGACTACGCGCGCGCCGGCGCCGACACCGTGCTGGTGGGGGAGGCGCTCGTGACGGACGACGCGCCGCGCGAGTCGGTGGCCGACCTGGTCGCCGCGGGGGCGCACCCGTCGCTGCGGGCGGTGCGGCAGTGAGCGCCCCGGAGCTGTCTGGCGGCCCGCTGGGCACGCACGCGGGGCCGTACTTCGGCCAGTTCGGCGGCCGGTTCGTGCCTGAGGCGCTGATCGCGGCCCTCGACGAGCTGGAGACCGAGTACCACAAGGCGTTGGCCGACCCGGCGTTCGGCCAGGCACTCGCCCGGCTGCACCGCACGTACACGGGCCGCCCGAGCATGCTCACGGAGGTGCCCCAGTTCGCCGAGCACGTCGGGGGCGGCGCGCGCGTGTTCCTCAAGCGCGAGGACCTCAACCACACCGGCTCGCACAAGATCAACAACGTGCTGGGCCAGGCGCTGCTCGTCAAGCGCATGGGCAAGACCCGGGTGATCGCGGAGACCGGCGCCGGCCAGCACGGCGTGGCCACCGCGACCGCCGCGGCCCTGCTCGACCTCGAGTGCGTCGTGTACATGGGCGAGGAGGACACGCGGCGCCAGGCGCTGAACGTGGCCCGCATGCGGCTGCTCGGCGCCGAGGTCGTCCCGGTGTCCATCGGCTCGCGCACGCTCAAGGACGCGATCAACGAGGCGCTGCGCGACTGGGTCGCGAACGTGGACACCACGCACTACCTGCTCGGCACGGTGACGGGCCCGCACCCGTTCCCCGAGATGGTGCGCGACTTCCACAAGATCATCGGCGAGGAGGCGAAGGCCCAGCTCGCCGAGGAGATCGGGCGGCTGCCCGACGCCGTCGCCGCGTGCGTCGGCGGCGGGTCGAACGCGATGGGCATCTTCAACGCGTTCCTCGACGACCCGTCGGTGCGGCTGTTCGGGTTCGAGGCCGGCGGCGAGGGCATCGCGTCGGGCCGGCACGCCTCGCGGTTCAGCGGCGGGTCGCCGGGCGTGCTCCAGGGCACGAAGTCGTACCTGCTGCAGGACGACGACGGGCAGACGCTGCCGAGCCACTCGGTCTCCGCGGGCCTGGACTACCCGAGCGTGGGCCCCGAGCACGCCTGGCTGCACGACATCGGCCGCGCCGAGTACCGCCCGGTCACGGACGTCGAGGCGATGGACGCGTTCCGCCTGCTGTGCCGCACCGAGGGCATCATCCCGGCCATCGAGTCGGCGCACGCTCTCGCCGGCGCGCTGCAGCTCGGCGCCGAGGCCGCGACGTGGTCGACGCCGGACGGCCGCGAGCCGGTCGTGCTGGTGAACCTGTCGGGCCGCGGGGACAAGGACGTCGCGACCGCGGCGGCCTGGTTCGACCTGATCGAGGACAAGCCGGTCGTGCAGGCCGACGAGGGGGAGCAGCTGTGAGCGCGCCGCAGGACACCGCGACCACCTCCCGCACCGGGGCCCTGCTGGACCGGCTGCGCGGCGAGGGCCGGGCCGCCCTGGTCGGCTACCTGCCGCTGGGCTACCCGTCGGTCGCCGGGTCGGTCGCGGCCGCGCGCACGATGGTCGAGGCGGGGGTCGACGTGATCGAGCTCGGCCTGCCGTACTCGGACCCCGTGATGGACGGCCCGGTCATCCAGCACGCGGTCGACCACGCCCTGTCCGGCGGCACGCGGGTGCGCGACGTGCTGGGCGCGGTCGAGCAGATCGCCGCGACCGGCGCGCCCGTGCTGGTCATGACGTACTGGAACCCGGTGCTGCGGTACGGGGTGGACGCGTTCGCCCGGGACCTCGCGGCCGCGGGCGGCGCCGGCCTCATCACGCCGGACCTCGTGCCCGACGAGGGGCAGGACTGGATCGCGGCGTCCACCGCGCACGACCTGGACCGGGTGTTCCTGGTGGCTCCGTCGTCGACCCCGGAGCGCCTCGCGATGACGGCGGCCGCCTCCCGCGGGTTCGTGTACGCGGCGTCCACGATGGGCGTCACGGGGGAGCGGACGACGGTCGGCGCCCGCGCGGAGCAGCTCGTCGCGGACACCCGCGCCGCCGGCGCCGCGCACGTGTGCGTCGGGCTCGGCGTGTCCCGCCCGGAGCAGGCCCAGGACATCGGGCGGTACGCCGACGGCGTCATCGTCGGCTCGGCGTTCGTGCGGGCGATGGCCGACGCGCCGGACGAGGCCGCCGGCCTCGACGCGCTCGCCGCGGTCGCCGCCGGCCTGGCCGAGGGCGTCCGCCGCTCCCGCTGACCCGCCGGCGGGCCACCGCGCCCGCGTGGCCTAGGCTCGCGTCGTGATGATCCCCGCTGCGATCCCCAGCCCGTCGCAGGGCGTCTGGTACCTGGGCCCCGTCCCGCTGCGCGCCTACGCGTTCGCGATCCTGCTCGGGATCGTCGTCGCCGTGCTGCTCACCCAGCGCCGGTGGCGCGAGCGGGGCGGCGACGAGGACCAGGTGCTGGAGATCGCGTTCTGGGCGGTGCCGTTCGGCATCGTCGGCGGCCGGCTCTACCACGTGGTCTCGTCCCCGGACGCGTACTTCGGCGCCGGCGGCGACCCCTGGAAGGCGTTCGCGGTCTGGGAGGGTGGCCTGGGCATCTGGGGTGCCGTCGCGCTCGGCGCGGTCGGCGCCTACCTCGGCTGCCGCCGGCAGGGCGTGTCGTTCCCGGTGTTCGCGGACGCGCTCGCCCCGGGCCTGCTCGTCGCGCAGGCGATCGGGCGGCTGGGGAACTGGTTCAACCAGGAGCTGTTCGGCGCCCCGACCACGCTGCCCTGGGGCCTGCGCATCGACGACGCGCACCTGCCCGCCGGCTACGAGCCCGGCACGCTGTTCCACCCGACGTTCCTGTACGAGCTGCTGTGGAACCTGGCCGGCGCGGCCCTGCTGCTCTGGCTCGACCGGCGGTTCCGCCTCGGGCACGGCCGGGTGTTCTGGCTGTACGTGGTCGTGTACACGACCGGGCGGCTGTGGATCGAGCTGCTCCGGATCGACCCGGCCGAGACCATCGGCCCGTTCCGGCTCAACGTGTGGACGTCGATCATCGTCGGCCTCGGCGCGCTGGTAGCGTTCCTGGTCGTCGGACGTCGCCATCCTGGACGCGAGACCACACCTCTCCTGCGCGAAGCAGCAGCGCAGGACGACGAGGTGGCGGAGCACGGAAGCACCCGCTGACCGCGGGTCCGCGTGTGACCCACCTCACTTTCCCGCGATGTCAGCGCCCGTGTTTCCGGCGGGTATCGTCGCGTCACCGAAGCCCGGGCCGATGACGTCCCAGCCCCCCATTGCTCTACCCGGCCCTCCCTGGGTCGAGAGGACGGTGCTGATGCCCGCGTCGCCTGTGCGTCTCGGTGCTCCCCCCGCGGTGCCGCAGCAGGGTCTGTACGACCCGGCCGCCGAGCACGACGCGTGCGGGTTCGCGTTCGTCGCGACGCTGCGCGGCACCCCCGGCCGCGACATCGTCGACGCCGGCCTGACCGCCCTGCTCAACCTCGACCACCGCGGCGCGGTCGGTGCGGAGGAGAACAGCGGCGACGGCGCCGGCATCCTCACGCAGATCCCCGACGCGTTCCTGCGCGACGTGGTGGACGCCGAGCTGCCCCCGGCCGGCCGCTACGCGATCGGCATGGCGTTCCTGCCGCAGGACGCCGACGAGCGCGCCGTCGCCGTGCGCGCGGTCGAGGCCGTCGCCGCGGAGGAGAAGTTCGACGTGCTGGCGTGGCGCGACGTGCCGGTCACCGCCGACCTGGTGGGCCCGACCGCGCGGTCGTCGATGCCCGTGTTCCGCCAGCTCGTCGTCGCGGACCCGTCGCGCGAGCTCGCCGCCATCGACCTGGACCGCCGCGCGTTCCGCCTGCGCAAGCGCGCCGAGCGCGAGCTGGGCGTCTACTTCGCCTCGCTGTCCGCCCGGACCCTGACGTACAAGGGCATGCTCACCACCGGGCAGCTGGAGCCGTTCTTCACGGACCTGTCGGACCCGCGCTACGCCTCCGAGCTCGCGCTGGTGCACTCCCGGTTCTCGACGAACACGTTCCCGTCCTGGCCGCTGGCGCAGCCGTTCCGGCTGGTCGCGCACAACGGCGAGATCAACACGGTGCGCGGCAACCGCAACTGGGTCGCCGCGCGCGAGGGCACGCTGCGCTCGGAGCTGCTCGGCGACCTGACGCCGCTGCTGCCCGTCTGCACGCCGGGCGGGTCGGACTCCGGCTCGTTCGACGAGGTGCTCGAGCTGCTGCACCTCGGCGGCCGGTCCCTGCCGCACGCGATCATGATGATGATCCCGGAGGCGTGGGAGAACCACGCCCAGATGGATCCCGCCCGCCGCGCGTTCTACGAGTACCACGCCTCCCTGATGGAGCCCTGGGACGGCCCTGCGGCGATGACCTTCACCGACGGCACCCTGATCGGCTCGGTGCAGGACCGCAACGGCCTGCGCCCCGGCCGGTTCTGGGTCACCGAGGACGGCCTGGTCGTCATGGCGTCCGAGGCCGGCGTGCTCGACCTCGACCCGGCCACGGTGGTCCGCAAGGGCCGCCTGGAGCCCGGCCGGATGTTCCTCGTGGACACCGGCCAGGGCCGCATCGTCGAGGACGACGAGATCAAGGCGCAGCTCGCCGCGCAGCGCCCGTACGCCGAGTGGGTGCGGGACAACTCGGTCTACCTGGAGCAGCTGCCGGACCGCGAGCACGTCGCGCACTCGTCGGCGTCCGTGCGGCGCCGCCAGCGCACGTTCGGGTACACCGAGGAGGAGCTCAAGGTCATCCTCACGCCCATGGGCGCGACCGGCGCGGAGCCGCTCGGCGCGATGGGCTCGGACACCCCGGTGGCGGTGCTCTCCGAGCGGCCGCGGCTGCTGTTCGACTACTTCACGCAGATGTTCGCGCAGGTGACGAACCCGCCGCTGGACGCGATCCGCGAGGAGCTCGTGACCTCCATCGGCGGCGCCATCGGGCCCGAGCCGAACCTGCTGGAGGACACGCCGCTGCACGCGCGCAAGCTCGTGCTGCCGTTCCCCGTGCTCGACAACGACGGCCTGGCCAAGATCGTCAAGATCGACAAGGACCCGGCGATGGCCGGGATCTTCCGGTCCACGATCGTGCGCGGCCTGTACCCGGCGAGCGGGGGCGGCGCGGCCCTGGAGCAGCGCCTCGAGGAGATCTTCGCGGAGTGCGACGCGGCGATCGCCGCGGGCGTGAGCTTCCTCGTGCTGTCCGACCGCGACTCCGACGCCGACCGCGCGCCGATCCCGTCGCTGCTGCTGCTGTCCGCGGTGCACCACCACCTCCTGCGCCGGCACACCCGCACGCAGGTGTCGCTGGTGGTCGAGGCCGGCGACGTCCGCGAGGTGCACCACGTCGCGCTCCTGATCGGCTACGGGGCCGCCGCGGTGAACCCGTACCTGGCGATGGAGTCCGTCGAGGACCTCGCGACCGCCGGCTACCTGCCGGGCGTGACGCCGGACCAGGCGGTGCGCAACCTCATCAAGGCGCTCGGCAAGGGCGTCCTCAAGGTCATGTCGAAGATGGGCATCTCGACCATCGCGTCCTACCGCGGCGCGCAGGTGTTCGAGGCGATCGGCCTGTCGCAGGCGCTCGTCGAGCGGTACTTCACCGGGACCACCAGCCGCCTGGGCGGCATCGGCCTGGACGTCATCGCCGCCGAGGTCGCCGCCCGGCACGCGGACGCGTACCCGGCGAACGGCAACCGCCTGGCGCACCGGCGCCTGGCGACCGGCGGCGAGTACCAGTGGCGCCGCGACGGCGAGGACCACCTGTTCGACCCCGAGACGGTGTTCCGGCTGCAGCACTCCACGCGCACCCGGCAGATGGACGTGTTCCGCGCGTACACGAACCGGGTGAACGAGCAGTCGTCCCGGCTCATGACGCTGCGCGGCCTGCTCGAGCTGCGCACCGCGGACCGCACCCCGGTCCCGCTCGACGAGGTCGAGCCGGTCAACGAGATCGTCAAGCGGTTCAGCACCGGCGCGATGTCGTACGGCTCCATCTCGATGGAGGCGCACGAGACGCTCGCGATCGCCATGAACCGGCTCGGCGCCAAGTCGAACACCGGCGAGGGCGGCGAGGACCCGGAGCGGCTGCACGACCCGGAGCGCCGCTCGGCGATCAAGCAGATCGCCTCGGGCCGGTTCGGCGTCACCTCCGAGTACCTCACGTTCGCGGACGACATCCAGATCAAGCTCGCCCAGGGCGCCAAGCCGGGGGAGGGCGGCCAGCTGCCCGGCCCGAAGGTGTACCCGTGGGTCGCGCGCACCCGGCACTCGACGCCCGGCGTCGGCCTGATCTCGCCGCCGCCGCACCACGACATCTACTCGATCGAGGACCTGGCGCAGCTGATCCACGACGCCAAGAACGCCAACCCGCGCGCCCGGATCCACACCAAGCTCGTCAGCGAGTTCGGCGTGGGCACGGTCGCGGCCGGCGTGGCCAAGGCGCACTCCGACGTCGTCCTGATCTCGGGCCACGACGGCGGCACCGGGGCGTCCCCGCTGACCAGCCTCAAGCACGCGGGCACCCCGTGGGAGATCGGCCTGGCCGAGACCCAGCAGACCCTGGTGCTGAACAACCTGCGCGACCGCGTCGTGGTGCAGGTGGACGGCCAGCTCAAGACCGGGCGGGACGTCGTCGTCGGCGCGCTGCTCGGCGCGGAGGAGTTCGGCTTCGCCACGGCGCCGCTCGTCGTCTCCGGCTGCATCATGATGCGCGTCTGCCACCAGGACACCTGCCCGGTCGGGGTCGCGACGCAGAACCCCGAGCTGCGGTCCCGGTTCACGGGCAAGCCGGAGTTCGTCGTCACGTTCTTCGAGTTCATCGCCCAGGAGGTCCGGGAGATCCTCGCGGAGCTCGGGTTCCGGAGCATCCAGGAGGCCGTCGGCCACGTGGAGCTGCTGGACACCCGCAAGGCGGTCGACCACTGGAAGGCGCAGGGCCTGGACCTGGCCCCGGTGCTCGCGCAGCCCGAGCCGGTGCCCGGCTCCGCGCTGCACCACGTGCACGACCAGGACCACGGCCTGGACCGGGCGCTGGACAACCAGTTCATCGCGATGGCCGGCGAGGCCCTCGACCACGGGCGTCCGGTGCGCATCGAGCTGCCCGTGCGCAACGTGAACCGGACCGTCGGCACGATGCTCGGCCACGAGGTCACCCGGCGGTACGGCGGCGCGGGGCTGCCCGACGGCACGATCGAGGTCGTGCTCACCGGCTCCGCGGGCCAGTCCTTCGGCGCGTTCCTGCCCGCGGGCATCACGCTCCGCCTCGAGGGCGACGCGAACGACTACGTCGGCAAGGGGCTGTCCGGCGGGCGGGTCGTCGTGCGCCCGGACCGCAACGCCGCCCTCACCGGCGAGCACAACGTCATCGCCGGCAACGTGCTCGGGTACGGGGCGACGTCGGGCGAGATGCTGCTGCGCGGCGTGGTCGGCGAGCGGTTCGGCGTCCGGAACTCCGGCGCGACCCTGGTCGTCGAGGGCGTGGGCGACCACGGCTGCGAGTACATGACCGGCGGCACGGTGCTCGTCCTCGGGCGCACCGGGCGGAACTTCGCCGCCGGCATGTCCGGCGGGTCCGCGTACGTCCTGGACCTCAAGCCGGAGCGCGTCAACGTGCAGTCCGTGGCGAGCGGCGAGCTCGGGCTGGACCCGCTGGACGACGACGACGCGGCGCTCGTGCACGAGCTGCTGCGCCGGCACGCCGACGAGACCGGGTCCCGGGTGGCGGCCGAGCTGCTCGCGGACTGGTCGGACGGCGCGACCCGCGCCCGGTTCACCCGGGTGCAGCCGCGCGAGTACGCCCGCGTGCGCGCGGCGCTGGCCGAGGCCGAGGCGGAGGGGCTCGACCCGAGCGCGCCCGGCGTGTGGGAGGGCATCCTGGAGGTGGCACGTGGCTGACCCCCGCGGTTTCCTGAAGGTGCGGGAGCGCGAGCTGCCCGCCAACCGTCCGGTGCCCCTGCGGCTCATGGACTGGCGCGAGGTGCACGAGCACCGCAGCGCCGCCGAGGACCCGCAGGCCTCGGCCCTGCTGCACCGGCAGGCCGGGCGCTGCATGGACTGCGGCGTGCCGTTCTGCCACAACGGCTGCCCGCTCGGGAACCTCATCCCCGAGTGGAACGACCTGGTGTGGCGCGGGCAGTGGGCGGACGCGATCGAGCGCCTGCACGCGACGAACAACTTCCCGGAGTTCACCGGCCGCATCTGCCCGGCGCCGTGCGAGTCCGCCTGCGTGCTGGGCATCAACCAGCCCGCGGTCACCATCAAGAACATCGAGGTCTCGATCATCGACGAGGCCTTCGACCGCGGGCTCGTGCAGCCGCAGGTGCCGCAGCGCCTGTCGGGGCACACGGTCGCCGTGGTGGGCTCCGGCCCGGCCGGCCTGGCCGCCGCGCAGCAGCTGACGCGCGCGGGCCACACCGTCGCCGTGTACGAGCGGGACGACGCGATCGGCGGCCTGCTGCGCTACGGCGTCCCCGACTTCAAGCTCGAGAAGCGGCACATCGACCGCCGCCTGGAGCAGATGGCCGCCGAGGGCACCCGGTTCCGCCCGGGCGTCGAGATCGGCCGCGACGTCACGTGGGCGCAGCTGCGCGCCCGCTACGACGCCGTCGTGGTCGCGACGGGCGCCACCGTGCCGCGCGAGCTGGCGCTGCCCGGCCGGGAGCTCGCGGGGATCCACCCGGCCATGGAGTACCTGCACCGCTCGAACGCGCTCGTCGCGGGCAAGGACGTCCCGGACCCGATCGACGCCGCCGGCAAGCACGTCGTCGTCATCGGCGGCGGCGACACCGGCTCGGACTGCGTCGGCACCGCCCTGCGCCAGGGCGCCGCGTCCGTCACGACGCTGGCGATCGGCAAGCAGCCGCCGGCCGAGCGGCCCGCGCACCAGCCGTGGCCGACGGACCCGGTGCTGTTCGAGGTGTCGTCCTCGCACGAGGAGGGCGGCGAGCGCGCGTACCTGGCGTCCACCGTGGCGTTCCTCGGGGACGACGCCGGCGCCGTGACCCACCTGCGCCTGGCGACCACCGAGTACCTGCCCGACGGCCGGCGCGTGCCGACGCCGGGCACCGAGCGGGACATCCCCGCCGACCTGGTGCTCGTGGCGATGGGCTTCACCGGCCCGGAGACCGCCGAGCTCGTCGAGCAGACGGGCGTGGACCTCACGGCCCGGGGCACGGTCGCGCGCACCGACGACTTCGCGACGTCGGTCCCGGGCGTGTTCGTCGCCGGGGACGCCGGCCGCGGGCAGTCGCTGATCGTGTGGGCCATCGCCGAGGGCCGGGCCGCCGCCGCCGCGGTGGACACCTACCTCGGCGGGTCCACGGAGCTGCCGGCCCCGGTGACCGCCGGGACCACCGCGCTGCGGGCCTGAGGCGGGACGTTCGGTCCAGGGGAGCGCGGCGGGGGCGGCCTAGGTTCGGGCACCATGGCTGACCCCCGCGGCTTCCTGGCCCACCGCTCGCGCGAGCTGCCCCCGAGCCGGCCCGTCCCCGTGCGGCTGCAGGACTGGCGCGAGGTGCACGCGCACCGCGCGGGCGACCCCGAGGACCTGGCGCGCCTGCACCGGCAGTCCTCGCGCTGCATGGACTGCGGCGTGCCGTTCTGCCACCACGCCTGCCCGCTCGGCAACCTCGTGCCCGAGTGGAACGACCTGGTGTGGCGCGGTCAGTGGGCCGACGCCGTGGACCGGATGCACGCGACGAACAGCTTCCCGGAGATCACCGGCCGGGTGTGCCCGGCGCTGTGCGAGGCCTCCTGCGTGCTGGGGCTCCACCAGGACGCGGTGACGATCCGCGAGGTCGAGCTCGCCATCGCCGAGGAGGGCGCCGCGCGCGGGCTGCTCGGGCCGCAGGTGCCGCAGTGGCAGACGGGCCAGTCGGTCGCCGTCGTCGGGTCGGGCCCCGCCGGTCTCGCCGCCGCGCAGCAGCTCACGCGGGCCGGCCACACGGTGGTCGTGTACGAGCGCGCCGACGCGCCCGGCGGGCTGCTGCGGTACGGCATCCCCGAGTACAAGCTCGAGAAGGCGGTGGTCGACCGCAGGATCGCGCAGATGACCGCCGAGGGGACGCGGTTCCGCTGCGGCGCCGAGGTCGGCGTGGACGTGCCGGGCACGGAGCTGCGCGAGCGGTACGACGCGGTGCTGGTGTGCACCGGGTCGACCGTCCCGCGCGACCTGCCCGTGCCCGGCCGGGACCTGGCGGGCGTCCTGCCCGCGATGGACTTCCTGCGCCCGGCCAACCGGGTCGCCGTCGGCCTGGACGCCCCCGGGCAGGTCGTCGCGACGGACCTCGACGTGGTCGTGGTCGGCGGCGGCGACACCGGGGCGGACTGCCTCGGCACGGCGCTGCGCCAGGGCGCCCGCTCCGTGACCCAGCTCGAGATCATGCCCGCGCCGCCGGCCGCGCGCGGCCCGGAGCAGCCGTGGCCGACCTGGCCCGTGCTCCTGCGCGTGTCCTCCGCCCACGAGGAGGGCGGCGCCCGGGAGTTCGCGGCCGCCACCACCGAGATCGTGGGCGACGCCGACGGCCGGGTGCGGGCGCTGCGGCTCGTGGAGGTCCGCCTCGTCGACGGGCGCCCCGAGCCGGTCCCGGGCACCGAGCGGGAGCTCCCGGCGCAGCTCGTGCTGCTCGCGCTCGGGTTCACCGGTCCGGAGCAGGGGCCGCTGCTCGGCCAGCTCGGCCTCGAGGTCGGCCCCCGCGGCACGTTCGAGCGCCGCGACGACTTCAGGACCAACGTCCCGGGCGTCTACGTCGCCGGTGACGCAGGGCGCGGGCAGTCCCTCGTCGTGTGGGCCGTGGCGGAGGGGCGCGCCGCCGCGGCGGCCGTAGACTCCTCCCTGTCTGGCAGTACCGCTCTGCCCGCTCCGGTGTCCGCGAGCACGGTGGCGATGCGGCCGTAGACCACCAACCGCGCACGTCCGGGCCGGTCCGTGCCCACCAGGACGTTCGGTCCGAACCGTCTGTCACGAAAGGCCTAGGCTTTCCCCATGCGTAGAGCGAAGATCGTCTGCACCATCGGCCCCGCCACGGAGTCCGCCGAGCAGATCCAGGCCCTTGTCGACGCCGGGATGGACGTCGCCCGACTGAACCGCAGCCACGGTGACACCGAGGTGCACAAGCGCGTGTACGACAACGTGCGCGCCGCCGCGAAGGCCTCCGGGCGCTCCGTGGCCGTCCTGGTCGACCTCCAGGGCCCGAAGATCCGCCTCGGCCGCTTCGTCGAGGGCAAGCACGAGCTCGCCGAGGGCGACGTCTTCACCATCACCACCGAGGACGTGCCGGGCACCAAGGAGCTCGTCTCCACCACCCACAAGGGCCTCGCGGACGACGCCCGGGTCGGCGACCCGCTGCTCATCGACGACGGTCGCGTGCTCGTGCGCGTCACCGCCGTCGAGGGCCCGCGCGTCGTGACCCGCGTCGAGGTCGGCGGCCCCGTCTCCAACAACAAGGGCATCAACCTGCCCGGCGTCGCCGTCTCCGTCCCCGCGATGAGCGACAAGGACGAGGAGGACCTGCGCTGGGCGCTGCGCACCGGCGCCGACATCATCGCCCTGTCCTTCGTCCGCAACGCCGCCGACTACGACGACGTGCGCCGGATCATGGAGGAGGAGGGCCGGGTCGTCCCGGTCATCGCCAAGGTCGAGAAGCCGCAGGCCGTCGAGAACCTGGCCGAGATCGTCGACGCGTTCGACGGCATCATGGTCGCCCGCGGCGACCTCGGCGTCGAGCTCCCGCTGGAGCAGGTGCCGCTCGTCCAGAAGCGCGCCGTCGAGCTGGCCCGCCGCAACGCGAAGCCGGTCATCGTCGCCACGCAGGTCCTCGAGTCGATGACCAACAACCCGCGCCCGACCCGCGCCGAGACCTCCGACTGCGCCAACGCGGTGCTCGACGGCGCCGACGCGGTCATGCTGTCCGGCGAGACCAGCGTGGGCGAGTACCCGATCGAGACCGTCCGCACCATGGCGCGGATCATCGAGGCGACCGAGGAGCTCGGCCGGGAGCGCATCGCCCCGCTCGGCTCGACCCCGCACACCCGCGGTGGCGCCATCACCCGCGCGGCCGCCGAGATCGGCGAGACGCTCGGCGTGAAGTACCTCGTGACCTTCACGCAGTCCGGTGACTCGGCGCGCCGCATGTCGCGGCTGCGCTCGCCGATCCCGCTGCTGGCGTTCACCCCGAAGACCTCGGTCCGCAACACCCTCTCGCTGAGCTGGGGCACGCAGACGTACGAGGTCCCGCAGGTCGAGCACACGGACGCGATGGTCCAGCAGGTCGAGTCCACCCTGCGCGCGCAGGGCCTCGCCGAGGTGGGCGACTACGTCGTCGTCGTGGCCGGCACGCCGGTCGGCGTCGTCGGGTCGACCAACTCGATCATCGTCCACAAGATCGGCGACGAGGCCGCGGGCCGCATCGCCTGACGCACCCGCACCGCCCGCGGGGCCCCGCAGCCGGCGCGCTGCGGGGCCCCTCGCGCGTGCGGGGTGCGCAGGTCCCGGGCTCTTTCGGCCCGGGCTGGTGCGGCTCGGGTCGCACGGCCGGCTCGGGCTCGCGCGTCCCGGCTCGCGCGTCCCGGGGTCGTGCGTCCGCGGCTCG
>JAEWGQ010000388.1 GCA_023388235.1 Actinomycetes bacterium
GGTCGGACCGCGCCCGGGCCCTGCGCGGGGCCGGCGCCGCCTGGCGCACCGGACCGGACGCCTGGCGCCGCAGCCTGCGCTGACGCCGCCCCGGGCACCGGCGACACCCGGCTGCGGCGCCGTCCGGTCGCGGCCGGTGCGCGGGTAGGGTCGGCCGGGTGAGCACTGCACCCACTCCCGACAGCCGCGCACCGGAGCGTGCCGCGACCCCGATCGACGCCGTCGCCGACGCCTACGTGACGACGCTCGCCGCCCTGAACCCGTTCGAGGCGACCGAGCTCGGCATCCCGGGCCACGACCACGAGGTCACCGACCTGTCGCCCGCCGGCCACGAGGCCCGCGCCGACGCCGCCCGCGCCACGCTGCGCGACCTCGACGGCCGCACCCCGGCCGACGAGGTGGACGCCGTGACCCTGGCGGCGATGCGCGAGCGCCTCGGCCTGGACGTCGAGCTGCACGAGTCCGGCGAGGTGCTCGCCGACCTCAACGTCATCGCCTCCCCCGTGCAGGGGCTGCGCGACGTCTTCGACATCATGTCGACCGACGGCCCCGACGCCTGGTCCGCGATCGCCCAGCGCCTCACCGGCCTGCCGACCGCCGGCGCCGGCTACGTCGAGTCCCTGCGCCTCGCGGCGTCCCGCGGCCGCGTCCCGGCCGCCCGCCAGGTCCGCGAGGCCCTGGCCCAGGCCGAGGAGCTCGCCGACCCGGCCACGTCGTTCTTCACCGGGTTCGTGACCGGCCCCGAGGCCCGCGCCGCGGTGGACGCCGCGGGCGACGGCCTGCGCACCGACCTGGAGCGCGGCGCCGAGGCCGCCCGCCGCACCTACGCGGAGCTCGCGGCGTTCCTGCGCGACGAGCTCGCGCCGCAGGCGCCGGCCGCCGACGCCGCCGGCCGCGACCGGTACGCGCTGTGGTCCCGGTACTTCCTCGGGGCGGCCGTGGACCTCGACGAGACCTACCAGTGGGGGCTCGAGGAGCTCGACCGCGTGGTCGCCGAGCAGGAGCGCGTCGCCGCCGAGATCGCCGGCCCGGGCGCCACCGTCGAGCAGGCCGTCGCCGCGCTCGACGCCGACCCGGCCCGCCGCCTCGAGGGCACCGAGGCCCTGCGCGCGTGGATGCAGGAGACCTCCGACGCCGCGATCGCCGCGCTCGACGGGGTGCACTTCACCATCCCCGGCCCGGTCCGCACCCTCGAGTGCCGCATCGCGCCCACCCAGAACGGCGGGATCTACTACACCGGCCCGTCCGACGACTTCAGCCGGCCCGGGCGCATGTGGTGGTCCGTGCCGCCGGAGGTCACGACCTTCAACACCTGGCGCGAGAAGACGACCGTCTACCACGAGGGCGTCCCCGGCCACCACCTGCAGATCGGGCAGGCCGTGTACCAGCGCGCCACCCTGAACTCGTGGCGCCGCCTGGCGTGCTGGGTGTCCGGGCACGGCGAGGGCTGGGCGCTGTACGCCGAGCGCCTCATGGCCGACCTCGGGTTCCTCGACGACCCGGGCGACCGGCTCGGCATGCTCGACGGCCAGCGGATGCGCGCCGCGCGCGTCGTCCTCGACCTCGGCGTGCACCTGGGCCTGCCCGCCCCCGAGCGCTGGGGCGGCGGCACCTGGGACGCCGACAAGGCGTGGGAGTTCCTGCGCGCCAACGTCAACATGCCGGAGCAGTTCGTGCGGTTCGAGCTCAACCGGTACCTCGGCTGGCCCGGGCAGGCGCCCGCCTACAAGATCGGGCAGCGCATCTGGGAGCAGGTGCGCGACGGGGCCGCCGCGGCCGCGCAGGCCCGGGGCGAGGCGTTCGACCTGCGCGAGTTCCACGCCCGCGCGCTCGGCATGGGCGCGCTGCCGCTCGACGTGCTGCGCGGCGCCCTGTCCTGACCCGCGACGGCCCCGGACCCCGCGGGGTCCGGGGCCGTCGCCGGCGTCAGGCCAGCAGCGACGGGCCGTACTTGAGCAGCACCACCGCGGCGAACGCGACGAGCCACGCGGCCGTCACGTACCAGTCCGTGCCGGCGGCCACGAAGTCGCGGGCCCACTGCCCCGCGCGCCCCGGCAGCCGCAGGTGCCCGTCGCGGACGTTCCACCGGGTCAGGCCCGCCCACACCAGCGTGGTCGTCACGGTGATGAGCAGGCACCACGGGCACAGCACCCGGATGACGAAGTACGACTCGAGGAACAGCCAGTACGCGAACAGCAGCGCGACCGTGTACAGCGCCTGCGTGCCGAGCATGAACCAGCGCGGGAACCGCACCCCGCCGATCGCCGCGACCGAGATCGTGATGACCACGCACTCGAACGCGATCCCGAGGAACGCGTTCGGGAAGCCCAGCAGCTGGGCCTGCCACGTGCTCGCCACGGTGGAGCACGAGATCACCGACGACAGGTCGCAGCCGAACGACGCCTCCGGGTCGCCCGCCAGCCGCCACGCCTCGATCGACAGCACGAACGAGGTGAACAGCCCGAGCACGCCCGACACCGCCATCTCGACGGCGGTGCGGCGGCGCCAGGCGCGCCGCGGCGGGGAGTCCGGGTCGGGGTCGACCGGGTCCGTCAGGTCGGTGGGCGTGGGCGCGGTCGTGGCGCCCTGCAGCTCCGTCACGCCGGACATCGTGCCATCCTCCCCTGGACGTTCCCGGGACATCATCGGCAGGGCGGTGCGCGGTGCGCAGGGACGTACGTCCTCGCGGGCCGCCGTAGGCTCGCGCCCGTGACCTCCCTCGTGCTCGCGTCCGCCTCCCCCGCCCGGCTCGCGACCCTGCGGTCCGCCGGGATCGAGCCGGTCGTCGCCGTGTCCGCGGTCGACGAGCCCGCCGTCCTCGCCGCCGCCGGCCCCGTCGAGCCCGCGCAGGCCGTGCTGCTGCTCGCCCGCGCCAAGGCCCGCGACGTCGCCCCCGCCCACCCCGGCGCGCTCGTGCTCGGCTGCGACTCCATGCTCGAGCTCGACGGGGCCGTCCTCGGCAAGCCCGCCGACGCCGCCGAGGCCGCCGACCGGTGGCGGGCCATGCGCGGGCGCGCCGGACGGCTGCACACCGGGCACTGGCTCGTGGACGGGCGCGGGGACGGCGCCGAGACCGGCGCGACGTCGACCACCGTGGTGCACTTCGCGGACGTCACCGACGAGGAGGTCGCCGCGTACGTCGCCACCGGCGAGCCGCTGTGGGTCGCCGGGGCGTTCACCGTCGACGGCCTCGGCGGGCCGTACGTCGAGCGCGTCGAGGGCGACCACCACGGGGTCGTCGGGCTGAGCCTGCCGCTGCTGCGCACGCTGCTCGCGGAGCGCGGGGTCCCGATCCACACGCTCTGGACGCGCCCGGCGGACTGACCACGGGCCGCCCGCGGGCCGCGGATCCACCGGACAGGACGGCGCGCGTGCGTATCATGGGACCGTTCATCGGTTGCCCGGTCGTCTCGACCACGGTGCTCCGAGCGCGTCGCGACGCCCCCGCGCGTCCACCGCCCTCGACTGACCTGCACGATCGGCTGCCGGACCATCCGTGGCGATGCCCGCCGGAGCCGGGTCCCGGCCAGCGGCGCGCGGCACGCCACCTTCACGAGTGAAGAGCAGTCCGTGACCTCGACCGAACCCACCGTCCTCCCCGAGGACGTCGCCGCCGACACCGTCGACGTGCCGACCGCCGCCTCCGTGCAGGCCGCCGACGTGACCTTCGCGGACTTCGACGTCCGCCCCGAGATCGTCGCCGCGCTCGCCGACGCCGGCATCACCACCCCGTTCCCCATCCAGGCGATGACCCTGCCCGTGGCGCTGTCCGGCCACGACATCATCGGCCAGGCCAAGACCGGCACCGGCAAGACGCTCGGCTTCGGCGTCCCGCTGCTGCACCGCGTCGTCGCGCCCGGCGAGGAGGGCTTCGACACCCTGCCCGCCCCCGGCAAGCCGCAGGCCCTCGTCGTCGTCCCGACCCGCGAGCTCGCGGTGCAGGTCGCCGGCGACCTGGAGACCGCGTCGAAGCGCCGCTCCGTGCGCGTCGCCCTGCTGTACGGCGGCCGCGCGTACGAGCCGCAGATCGAGATGCTGAACCGCGGCGTCGAGGTCGTCGTCGGCACCCCGGGCCGCATGATCGACCTGATGAACCAGGGCCACCTGGACCTGTCCCGCGTGAAGTGCGTCGTCCTCGACGAGGCCGACGAGATGCTGGACCTCGGGTTCCTGCCCGACGTCGAGAAGCTCCTGGCCCGCACCCCCGCGTCGCGGCACACGATGCTGTTCTCGGCCACCATGCCCGGCGCTGTCGTCGCGATGGCCCGCCGCTACATGACGCAGCCCACGCACATCCGCGCGAGCGAGCCCGACGACGTCGGCCAGACGGTCAAGAACATCACGCAGGTCGTCTACCGCGCCCACGCGCTCGACAAGGTCGAGGTGCTGGCGCGCCTGCTGCAGGCCGAGGGCCGCGGCCTGACCATCGTGTTCGCCCGCACCAAGCGCACCGCCGCGAAGGTCGCCGACGAGCTGATCGAGCGCGGCTTCGCCGCCGGCGCCATCCACGGCGACCTGGGCCAGGGCGCCCGCGAGCAGGCGCTGCGCGCGTTCCGCAACGGCAAGGTCGACGTGCTCGTCGCCACCGACGTCGCCGCGCGCGGCATCGACGTCGACGACGTCACGCACGTCGTGAACTACCAGTGCCCCGAGGACGAGAAGACCTACCTGCACCGCACCGGCCGCACGGGCCGCGCCGGGCACAAGGGCACCGCCGTCACGTTCGTCGACTGGGACGACGTCCCGCGCTGGGGCCTGATCAACAAGGCCCTCGAGCTCGGCATCCCCGAGCCCCGCGAGACCTACTCCAGCTCGCCGCACCTGTACACCGACCTCGGCATCCCCGAGGGCACCACGGGCCGGCTCCCGCGCTCCAAGCGGACCCGCGAGGGCCTGGACGCCGAGGTGCTCGAGGACCTGGGCGAGACCGGCAAGCGCCACACCTCCGGCCGCGGCGACCGCGACGGCGGGCGCGGGCGCTCCGGCGGCACCGACGAGCGCGGCGGGCGCGGGCGCTCCGGCGGCTCCGAGGAGCGCGAGGGCGGCCGGTCGCGCACCCGCCGCCGCGGTTCCGAGGCCGGCGAC
>JAEWGQ010000011.1 GCA_023388235.1 Actinomycetes bacterium
GCCGAGCCGGGCACCGCGACCGCGGACACCGCCGCGCCGCACGCCATGAGCACCGCGCAGGCCACCATCGCGACCGGGTGGGCGCCGGCGAGCACCGCGGGGTCCGACAGCCCGGTGCCGACCCCGGCGACCAGCGGCAGCACCGCCACCGCCAGCAGGCCCGCCACCCGCGCGACCGCGTTGTTGGTCGCGGACGCCACCCCGGCGAGGTGGTCGGGCGCGGCGCTGAGCGCGGTCGCGGTGAGCGGCGCGACCGTCAGCACCAGCCCGGCGCCGACCACCACCACGCCGGGCAGCACGCCCGTGAGGTACTCCGTGCGGGGCCCGATGCCCGCGAGCAGCAGCGCCCCCGCCCCGGCCAGCAGCGGGCCGGCGGTCATCGGGATGCGCGGGCCGATGCGGGCGCCCAGCGCCCCGCCGCGCGCCGACAGCAGCAGCATGAGCAGCGTCGCCGGCAGCGCGGCCACCCCGGCGGCCAGCGGCGACCAGCCCGTGACCACCTGCAGCGTGACGGGCAGGAAGAAGAAGATGCCGGTGAGCGCCGCGTAGACCAGCAGGGTCGCGGCGTTCACGGCGGCGAACGGCCGCCAGCGGAACAGGCGCAGCGGCAGCGCCGGGTGGGTGGACCGGGCCTCGGCGAGCACGAACCCCGCCAGCGCCAGGACCCCCGCGACCCCCACCGCGACCACGGGCGCGGTCGGCGACCCGTGCTCGGACCAGGCGGTCAGCGCCCACGTCAGCGCGCCGAGCCCGGCGCCGGCGAGCGCCGTGCCCAGCCAGTCCAGCCGCGGCGGCGCCTGCGGGTCGGCCGACTCCGGCACCCAGCGCAGGGCGACCACCACCACGAGCGCGGCCAGCGGCAGGTTGATCCCGAAGATCCACCGCCAGCCGGCCTGCTCGACGACCCACCCGCCGAGGAACGGCGCGACCGCCCCGGCCGCCCCGCTGAGGCCCGACCAGGCCCCGATGGCCCGGGCGCGGTCGTCCGGCGCGAACGACCCCTGGAGGATCGCGAGGGACCCCGGCGTCAGCAGGGCGCCGCCCACCCCCTGCAGGGCGCGCGCCGCCACCAGCAGCCCGACGGTCGGGGCCAGCGCGCACAGCACCGACGCGGCGGCGAACGCGACGGTGCCCGCCACGAACACCCGCCGCCGCCCGAACCGGTCGCCCAGGGAGCCGCCGAGCAGCAGCAGCGCCGCCAGGGTCAGCGCGTACCCGTTCACCGTCCACTGCAGCCCGGCGGTCGTCGCGCCGAGGTCGCGGGCGATGGCGGGCAGCGCGATCCCGACGATCGTCCCGTCCAGGAACACGAGGGCCGACCCGAGCACCGTGGCCAGGAGCGTGCCGCGCCCGGCGGCGGTCCGCAGCGTCAGCGCGGGGGCGGTCCCGGTGCCGGACATGCGCCCTCCCTCCGCCGCGGCGTGCCCTGCGACAGTACGGTCGCGCGGGCGCGCCCGGAACCCCCGCGGACGCCCGGCGCCGACGCTCCGGCGTGTCGCTCGCGCAGCAGACCGGCGCTCCGTCGGGCACAGTAGGCGGGTGGGTGACGTCAGGGACCTCCGTTCGGCGCCGGGAGCGAGGCGTGCGGACGCGCGTGCGGAGCACGACGAGCTCGTCCTCGACGCCCGCCGATCGGCCCCCCGCGCGGCGCGGCACTGGATCATGCACCGGGTGGCCGCGTCGGGCGTGCAGGGCTCCGCGAACCAGGTGATCGAGCTGCTGACCGGCGAGGTCGTCGCGAACGCCGTCGTGCACGGGCCCGAGCACGGGCAGGTGCGGGTCGCCGTGCGCATCGACCACCGCGGCGTGCGCGTCGCGGTCACGGACGAGAGCCCGGCCCGGCCGCAGGTGCAGCACCCGGCGCCGACCGCCGTGAGCGGGCGCGGCATGGCGCTCGTCGAGGCGCTGTCGCGCACCTGGGGGGTCGACTCGCACGGCGCGGACGGCAAGACGGTGTGGTTCCTGGTCGACCCCGAGGCCGACTGAGAGCGCTCCCGCACCCCCGGGCGCGCCCGGGGCAGCAGCCGGCAGCGCCGGTCCCGGCGGCGCCGGCCCGGCCGCTCAGCGGCGCCCGACCGCCAGGTCCACGACCAGCGCGCGGTGGTCGGACATGCCCGTGTCCACCGCGATCGGCTCGCTGGTCGGCGTGACGTCGCCGTCCAGCAGCACGTGGTCGATCTGCCGGTCCGGCACGGAGACGGGGAACGTGTCGACGCGGCCCACCGAGCGCCAGCCGGAGATCCGCGCCGGCGCCGTGCCCTCGAGGTTCAGGTCGCCGACCACGGCGAGCGGCCGCGGCAGCGCCCGGCAGGCGCGCACCAGGTGGCGCAGCTGGACGACGTTCCACGCGGTGATGAACGTCAGGTGCGTCGCCACCACCGTCACCGGGCCCTCGGGCGTCTGCACCACCGCCGCCAGGGCGGCCCGCTGCTCGTCCTGCACGAGGGACGGGCGCCGGGTGCCGCGGTGCACCATCGGGACCCGGCGGCGCAGCGTCGGCAGCGTGAGCACCCGCCAGGACGACACGGGGTACCGGCTCAGCAGGGCGATGCCGTAGGCGGCGATCGACGGCTGGTCCTCGCCCGTGGCCGCCGTCCAGGTGCCCGGGTGCCCGTGCAGGGTCGCCACGAACCGGTGCTCGGCGGCGCCCATCGCCTCGGCGGCGACGGCCGTGAGGTCGGCCTGGTGCGACCGGGGCTGGTCCCGGTCCACCTCCTGGAGCGCGAGGACGTCGACGTCGAGCCCGCGCACGGCGCCGGCGAACCGGTCCAGGTCCACCGCGCCGTCGCTCAGGCCGCGCCCGTGCAGGATGTTGAAGGTCGCGAGTCGCACGTCGTGATTCTCCCCGCCGCCCTGCGGATGCGCCCGTCGTCGTGTACACAACCAGGCATGACCCACGAGTCGCAGGCCGCCGCCGGCGCCGAGGTGCAGGCCGGGGCCGCCGCGCCCCCGGACCCGCGGACCGCGCTGCAGGACGCGCTGCGCCTGACCGCTGTCGCCCTGGACGACGCCGGCATCCCCTTCGCCCTGGTGGGCGGGTACGCCGCGTGGGCCCGCGGTGCGCCGGAGCCCAGCCACGACGCCGACTTCGCGGTCCCGGAGGAGGACGTGCCGCGCGCGCAGGAGGCGATCGCCGCGGCGGGCCTCGACGTGCGCGAGCCGGCGGAGAACTGGCTGTTCAAGGCCTACCACCACGGCGCGCTGGTCGACGTCCTGTTCCGGATGGTCGGCGAGCCCATCACCCGGGAGATGCTGGACCGCAGCGACACGATGGAGGTGCTGGCGGTCCGGATGCCCGTGCTCGACGCGACCGACATCGTGTCCGCGAAGATGCGCGTGCTCGGGGAGCACTACTGCGACTTCACGCGGATGATCGCGATGGTCCGCGCGCTGCGGGAGCAGGTGGACTGGCACCGGGTGCGCCGCGAGACCGCGGCGACCCCGTACGGCCGGGCGTTCCTGCTGCTGGTGCACGAGCTCGGCATCTCGCCGGTGGGCCCCGAGCCGCGCTGACCGGGCGGCCTCCCGGCCGCATCCGGGCGGACGGTGCAAGATCGTGCCGGGACGCGACACAGGAGGGGCACCGGCGCGTCCCAGGTGCCGGCCGACCGAACGGGGATCGCGTGCACAGCCGCCAGCAGCCTGCCGCCGGGCCGACCGCCGACGACGACGACCGGCCCGCCGCGCCCGGCGCCGCCGACCCGGTCCCTGACGCGCCCGGGGCCGCCGCGCGCGACGCGGCGTGGTTCGACGACCTGTTCCGCCGGCACGCGCCCGCCGTGCACCGCTACCTGCTGCGCCGCGGCGCCGGCGACGACGCGGAGGACCTCGCCGCCGACGTGCTGACGGTCGCGTGGCGGCGGCGCGCGGAGCTGCCGGACGGCATGGAGCTCGCGTGGCTCTACCGGACCGCCGGCTTCGTGCTGGCCAACCACCGGCGCAAGGGCCGCCCCGTCCCCGTCGCGGACGTGCCGGACGAGCCCGACCCGTCCGACCCGGCGGTGCACGCCGTGCGCGACGAGCGGGTGCGGTCCGTGCTCGCCGGGCTGAGCGCCCGCGACCGGCAGGTGCTGCTGCTCACCGCGTGGGAGGGCCTGGCCGGGGACGACCTGGCCCTCGTGCTCGGGGTCTCGCGCGGCGGGGCGGACGCGGCGCTGTCCCGCGCGCGCTCGCGGCTGCGGGAGGCCTGGGCGGCGGACTGACGGGTGACGTGCCGGCGCCCGGCCGCGGGCGCCGGCACGTCACCGGGCTCAGCCGGGGATGTTCCTCGGGTCGTGGCCGTAGGAGTTCTTCTCGTGCACCCGGCCGTCGAGCCCGTGGACGTGGTGCTCCGTGCCGCGCGCGACCGCCTCGTCGCGGCCGGCCTGCACCGCGGCCTCCTTGGTGTCGTGCCGGGGGCCGACCTGCTGCCCCCCGACCTCGTTGATCCACGCGCCGTCGCGGTGGACGGTGTGCACGCCGTTGCCCTCGCTCACTGGACCTCCCTGGTCGTCGGTGCTCCCAGTGTCCGGGCCGCGCGACCGGCCGGCACGTCGAGCGGCCGCCCGCGCGGTCCCCGCGTCCCGCGGCGGGACGTGCAAGGCCCGCCGGGTCCGGCACACAGAGGGGGTGGACGTGCCCCGCGGGCGGACCGCGCGGGCACCAGGACCCCAGGAGGACATCGTGGACGAGCGCACCTCGCCGCAGGACCCGCAGCCGGGCACGGACGACGAGGCGTTCGCGCGGCTGCGGGCCGCCGACCCCGCCGCCGGCGCCCGGCTGGACGTCGA
>JAEWGQ010000162.1 GCA_023388235.1 Actinomycetes bacterium
CCGTCAGGCCGGCACGCCGGCGAGGTAGCCGGGCAGCGCGTCCGCGGGCATCGCGCGGGCGACGAGGTACCCCTGGATCAGCGGGACGCCGGCGGCGCGCAGCGCCTCCGCCTGCTCCGGGGTCTCCACCCCCTCGGCGACCACCGTCAGGCCGCGGTCGACCGCCATGCGGTGCACGAGCTCGACGAGGAGCGCGTCCACCGGGTCGTCGAGCATGTGCGCGACCACGTCCCGGTCGATCTTGACCACGTCCACCGGCAGGCGGGCGACCTGCCGCAGCCCCGTCAGCACCCCGCCGAGGTCGTCGAGCGCGATCGGGACGCCCGCCGCGCGCAGCGTGCGCAGCGCGGGCGCGGCCCGGGTGAGCTGCTGCTCGGTGGCGGCCTCGGACAGCTCGAGGCGGACGGCCCCGCGCGGCACGCCGGCGCGGTCCAGCACCGCGAGCACCCGGTGCGCGAGCGCCGGCTCGTCGAGCGCGGCGGGGGAGAGGTTGACGTCCACGACCGCCGGGGCCCGGTCCCCGAGGTCGCGGCGCCAGGCGACGAGGTCGCGGCACGCCCGCTCCAGCACCCACAGGTCCAGGTCGAGCGCCCGCCCGCTGCGCGCGGCGCGGGCCAGCGGCTCGACCGGCCCGCCGACCCGGCCGTCGCCGTCCCGCGAGCGCAGCAGGGCCTCGACCTCGCGCACGCTCCGGTCGGCCGTGCCGGCGATCGGCTGGTAGTGCACCTCCAGCCCCGCCCACGGCGTGCCGGGGACGGGCTCCCGGTCCGCGCCGGCGAGCCGCACCCGGTCGCCGCCCGCCTTCTTCGCGCCGTACATCGCCAGGTCCGCGTCCCGCAGCAGCCGGTCGCTGTCGACCAGCGGCCCGGCCCCGACGGCCAGCCCGACGCTGGCGCGCGAGTGGGCGGCGTCCGGCAGCGCGGGGTCCGACGCGGCGACGGCGGCCCGCAGCGCCTCGCCGAGGTCGAGCGCCCCGGTGCGCCACGGCCGCTGCGGCGTCTGCGGCGGCAGCAGCCGCGCCAGGGCGAACTCGTCGCCGCCCAGGCGGCCGACCACGTCGTGGGTGTCGGCGGTGGCCGCCACGCGGCGCGCCACGGACAGCAGCAGGGCGTCGCCGGTCGCGTGGCCGAGCGTGTCGTTGACCTCCTTGAGCCGGTCCAGGTCGACGAACGCCAGCACCACGGCCCCGTCGCCGGCCCGCGCGCGGTCGCACAGGTCCCGCAGCCCGTCGACGAACCACGCCCGGGACGGCACGCCGGTCAGGTGGTCGTGCGACGCCTCGTGCGCCAGCTCGGCGGCGAGGGCCTCGAGCAGCGTGGTCGGGTCGAGGATGCCGACGGGCGCGCCGGTGCCGCCGAGCACGACCATGTCGCAGTACCCGTCGCCCTGTGCCAGGCGCGAGGCGGCCTCGGTCAGCGACGCCGACTCCGCCACCCACGGCACGTCCCAGCGCGCGACGTCCGCGACGGGCCGCCGCCCCCACAGCGAGCGGCCGAAGCCGTACCGCCCGGTCATCGTGGTGAGGAAGTCCTTGCGGGCCACCATGCCGTGCGGGCCGCCGGGCTCGCGCGGGGCCACCAGCACCGACGAGCCCGTCCACCGGGTGCGGAAGCCGACGTCCACCGCCTCGCAGGGATCGGTGGGGGCGACGACGACGGGGGGAGCCGCGAGGTCCGCGAGCGTGCGGCCGCGGCCGGCCCGCCGCCACGGGGCGAGCGTCTGGGGTGGTGCCACGACCTGCCCCATCGGCCCGCCCCGGGCCGTGCGTGAGCGTCCGCGCCGGGCCGTCGCCGAGTGTTCGCCCGGCGTTCACGCAGGTCAGCGCCCCCGCAGGCCGATCGGGTTGCCGTCGGCGTCCGCGAGCACGCACACGCGCGCCTCGGGGGCGACCTGGCGCGGCGCGCTGCGCTCGGTGGCGCCCGCCGCCAGCAGCGCCGCGCGCGTGCCGTCCAGGTCGGCCACGTCCGCGTACGCGACGGGCGCTCCGTCCGCTGCCCCCGGGGTCAGGCTGACCTCGAAGCCGCCCGCGTCGAAGCCGACGTAGAAGGGGGTGGTCGTGTGCGGCGGGCCGTACAGCGTCGTGTAGAGCGCCGTGGCCGCCTCCAGGTCGGACACCTGGACCACCAGGCTGCGGATCGTCGTGCTCATGGCCCCTCCTCGGGTGCGCCCTCGCGCCCGCCGGCGGCGGACGGCACCCATCCTGCCCGTGCCGCTCCCGGGCGCGCCCCGGTCAGATCGCGGCGCCCCAGAGGTGCTCGGTGATCTCCCGCGGGTCGTCCTGCTCGCCCAGGACGCGCCGCGCCCCCACGTCGCCCAGCCCGGCCGACCCGAGGAACTGCTCGCGCACGGCGTCGCCCTCGATCACCCAGGTCTGCACCGACGTCGCGCGGTCCTCGTCGCGCAGCAGGTCCACCACGGCGGCGAGCAGGCGCGAGCCGTGCCCCTGCCGGCGCTCCGCCGGGTCGACCTCGAGCGCGAGGATCTCCCCGCCCGGGGTGTCGTCGCCGGAGCCGGGCGGCGCGACCACCGGCGCGACCGAGGCGAACCCGACGAGGCGCGGCCCGTGCATCGCGACCAGCACCCGGTAGCCGCGCCCGGGCGGGCTGGTGATGGCCGACGCCCACTGGCCCGCGACCCGGTCCGGGTCCACCGCGTCCAGCACCTGCTCGCCCAGGGTCTCGGTGAGGGTGGCCCGCCAGGCGGCGAGCTGCACGGCGGCGATGGCGGTCTCGTCACCGGGCACGGCGGGGCGCACGGACACGTCGGACGTCGCGGGGGAGAGCAGGCTCATGGCGCCTCACAATGCCACGTACAGCGGCTCCAGGTACTCCTCGATCCCCGCCTCGCCGCCCTCGCGCCCGATGCCCGAGGACTTCACGCCGCCGAACGGCGCCGAGGCGTCGGACACCATGCCGCGGTTCACGCCGAGCATCCCGGCCTCGACCTGCTCCGCGAGGCGCATGACCCGGCCGACGTCGCGCGTGTACGCGTAGGACACGAGCCCGAACTCGGTGGCGTTCGCCAGCCGGACGGCCTCGTCCTCCGTGCCGAACGTGACGACCGGCGCCACGGGCCCGAAGACCTCCTCCTGTACCACGCGGGCGTCCTCGGGCACCCGGTCCAGCACCGTCGGCCGGTAGAAGTACCCGCGGCCCCCGGGGCGCTCGCCGCCGGTGCGCACCCGCGCGCCCGCGTCGGCCGCCTCGGCCACGACCTCGGCCACCCGGTCCACCGCCGCGCGCTCGATCAGCGGGCCGACCGTGACGTCCGGCTCGGTGCCGCGGCCCACGACCAGGCGCTCGAACGCCGCCGTCAGGCGGTCGGTGAACTCGGCCGCGACGCCCTCCTGCACCAGGAACCGGTTGGCGGCCACGCAGGTCTGGCCGGCGTTGCGCATCTTCGCCTGCACCGCGCCGGCCACCGCCTCGTCCAGGTCGGCGTCGTCGAACACCAGGAACGGGGCGTTGCCGCCGAGCTCCATCGAGGTCCGCAGCACGCCGTCGGCCGCCTGCCGCAGCAGCGTGCGCCCCACCGCGGTCGAGCCGGTGAACGACAGCTTGCGCAGCCGCGGGTCGGCGACCACCGGACCGGTGGTGGCGCCGGAGGAGGACGTCGGCACCACGTTGACCACGCCCGCGGGCAGGTCGCGGGCGTCCAGCTCGGCCCGCAGCAGCTCCGCGAAGTACGCGGTGGTCAGCGGGGTCAGCTGCGCCGGCTTCACGACCACCGGGCAGCCCGCGGCCAGCGCCGGGGCGATCTTCCGGGTGATCATCGCGATCGGGAAGTTCCACGGCGTGATGAGCAGCGCGGGGCCCACGGGCCGGCGCAGCACGAGCTGGTGGTGCGTGCCGGCGGGCGCGCGGCGGGCCAGCCCGTCGAGCCGGACCGCCTGCTCGGAGTACCAGCGCACGTACTCCGCCGCGTACGCGACCTCCGCCCGGGACTCCGCGAGCGGCTTGCCGCCCTCCGCCGTGACCAGTGCCGCCAGGTCCTCCGCGCGCGCCGTCATCGCGTCGAACACCGCGCGCAGCACGTCCGACCGGGTGCGCGGCGCCGTCGCCCGCCACGCCGGGAACGCGCGGTGCGCCGCGTCGAGGGCGGCCAGCGCGTCGTCGGCCGTGCCGTCCGCGACCTCGAACAGCACCTCGGTGGTCGCGGGGTCGGCCACGGGGAACGTGCCGCCGCCGGACGCGTGCCGCCACGCGCCGTCGATCAGCACCCCCGTCGGGGTGTGCGCGGCGACGTACGGCGGCAGCGGCGAGGTCGACATGCTCCCAGTCTCACGCCGGGCGTCGCCGGGGGCACCCGGGCACCGCGCGGAGCCCGCCCGGCGCCCGGCGGCGGCGATCTACGATGGCGCCCATGACGTCCCCGGAGCGCGCCACCACCCGCACCCCCTACGAGGACCTGCTCGCGCTGGTGCTCGACACGGGCACCCCGAAGGGTGACCGGACCGGGACCGGCACGCGCAGCGTCTTCGGGCACCAGATGCGCTTCGACCTCGCCCAGGGCTTCCCGCTCGTCACGACGAAGCGGGTGCACCTGCGCTCCGTGGTCGGCGAGCTCCTGTGGTTCCTGCGCGGCGAGTCCAACGTGCGCTGGCTGCAGGACAACGGCGTGACCATCTGGGACGAGTGGGCCGACGCGGACGGCGAGCTCGGGCCGGTCTACGGCGTGCAGTGGCGCTCGTGGCCGACCCCCGGCGGCGGCACCGTCGACCAGCTGGCCCGCCTGCTGGACGACCTGCGGACCGACCCGGACTCCCGGCGGCACGTGGTGTCGGCGTGGAACGTCGCGGAGATCCCCGCGATGGCGCTGGCGCCGTGCCACGCCCTGTTCCAGTTCCACGTCGCCGACGGCCGGCTGTCCTGCCAGCTCTACCAGCGCTCGGCCGACCTGTTCCTCGGCGTGCCGTTCAACATCGCCTCCTACGCGCTGCTCACGCACATGGTCGCCCAGCAGGTCGGGCTCGAGGTCGGCGACTTCGTGTGGACCGGCGGCGACTGCCACATCTACGACAACCACGTGGACCAGGTGCGCGAGCAGCTGAGCCGCGAGCCGTACCCGTTCCCCACGCTGCGGCTGCGGCAGGCGCCCTCGCTGTTCGACTACACGTTCGACGACGTGGTCGTCGAGGGCTACCAGCACCACCCGGCGATCAAGGCGCCCGTCGCCGTCTGACGGCCGGCGGGCGGACTCCGGCTGACTGCCCGGTGGACCGCCCGACGCCCCGGTGAACGCCCGGGGAAGGGTCGTGGAACGTCCGCGCGCACCCCTGTCGGTGCAGGTCAGCGGCGTCGCAGAGTGAGCAGGGCCGCGATGGGGCGGACCGCACCACCGATCCCGACCCGAGCGGACGTTCGTCGTGACCACTGCTGACCTCCTCGCCCCGTCCCCGGCGCCCGCGCCGGGGACCGCGCCCCCGCGGCGCACCGGGGCCCTCCGCTCGCGCCGCCGCCGGTCGGCGCTGGGCTGGTTCCTCCTGCTGGCCGGGCCGAACGTGGCCCTGCTGCTCGTCTTCGTCTACCGGCCCCTGCTGCAGTCGTTCTACCTGTCCACGCTCCAGTGGAACCTCGGCTCGCCGGTCGCCCGGCAGATCGGCCTGGGCAACTACGTCGAGCTCGTGACCTCCCGCGGGTTCGGCCAGGTCGTCACCACCACCGTGGTGTTCACCGTCGCGACCGTCGGCGGGGCGATGGTGCTGGGCCTGGGGCTCGCGGTGCTGCTGAACCAGCGGCTGCGCGGCCGCGGGTTCGCCCGCACCGTCGCGTTCGCGCCGTACGTCCTGTCCGGCTTCGCCGTGGGCATCCTGTGGCTGTTCATCTTCGACCCGCGCTACGGCCTGATGCGCGAGGTGCTGGGCTGGTTCGGCGCGCGGTCGCCGCAGTGGTACACCGAGCGCCCCTGGCCGCTGGTGATGGTCGTGGTCGTCTACCTCTGGAAGAACCTCGGGTACGTCGCGCTCATCTACCTGGCCGGGCTCCAGTCGGTGCCGCAGGACCTCAAGGACGCCGCCGCGCTCGACGGCGCGTCGCCGGCCCGCACGCTGCGCTCGGTCGTGCTGCCGCTGCTGACCCCGACCACGTTCTTCCTCGTGGTCACGATGCTGCTCGCCTCGCTGCAGTCCTTCGACATCATCAAGGCGATGACCCAGGGCGGGCCGCTCGGGTCCACCACGACGCTCATGTACTCCGTGTACCAGGAGAGCTTCGTCAACGGCCGCGCCGGGTACGCCTCGGCCGTCGCGACCGTCCTGTTCCTGGTCCTGCTCGCCGTCACCGCGGTGCAGATGCGGTTCGTCCAGCGGAAGGTGCACTACGCATGAGCGTCCTGACCCCGCGCCGCGAGGCCGCCGCGCCGTCCGCAGCCGCCGCGCCCGCCACCGCCGCGGACCGCTCCGCCGGCCGCACCGACCGCCCGCGCGCCGCCCGCCGGCGCCGGCCCCCGGTCGCCGGCTACCTGACGCTGGCGTTCGCGACCGTCGTGCTCGGCGCGCCGCTCGTCTGGCTCGTGCTCGCCAGCCTGAAGTCGCCGGGCGAGCTGTACCAGCTCCCGCTGCAGTGGCTGCCCGGGGCGCCCTCGCTCGACAACTACGCGCAGGCCGCGTCCACGGTCCCGCTCGGCCGGCTGCTCGCGAACAGCGTGGTCCTCACCGCCGTCGGCGCGGGCCTGAAGGTCGCGCTCGGCCTGGCGTGCGCCTACGCGCTGGTGTTCCTCGAGATCCCGTTCCGCTCGGCGGTGTTCGGCCTCGTGATCGCCACGCTGATGATCCCGCCGCAGGTCACGATCATCCCGAACTACACCCTGGTCGCCGACCTCGGCTGGCTCAACACCTACCAGGGCATCCTCGTCCCCGGGCTGGCCAGCGCGTTCGGGACGTTCCTGTTCCGCCAGCACTTCCTCACCCTGCCCGCCTCGATCCTGGAGGCGGCCGAGCTGGACGGCGCCGGGCACTGGCGGCGGCTGTGGCGGTTCGTCGTGCCGATGAGCACCCCCACCATCGCCGCGGTCGCCCTCGTGTCCGTGGTCACCGAGTGGAACGACTACCTCTGGCCGTTCCTCGTGGTCGACCGCCCCGACCGGATGACGCTGCCCATCGGCCTGACGCTGCTGCAGAACATCGACGGCATGACCAACTGGGGCGTGCTGCTCGCCGCCACCGTGGTCGTCACGCTGCCGATCCTCGTGGTCTTCCTGGTCCTGCAGCGCCGGCTCGTCGCCGGCCTCACCGCGGGCGCCGTCACCGGCTGACCCGCCCGCGCGTCCCCCCACCCCCCGAACCGGCGGGTGCGCCCCCGCGCGCCCGCCCCCGCGCACCGGACCCCGGTGCCGAACCCCCGAAGGAGCACCCCCGTGTCCCACCCCCGCAGCCTCCTGCGTGACCGCCGCGTCACCGTCGGACTGGCCGCCGCCGTCACCGGCGCGACGCTCGCCCTGACCGCGTGCGGCGGTCCGAGCGTCGGCGCCGAGACGACCGCCGGGGCCGCGCCGGCCGAGTCGACCGACTGGTCGCAGGTCGAGCCCGCCTCCGAGATCACCTGGTGGAGCAACCACCCCGGCCAGTCGCAGGCCGTCGAGGAGCAGCTCATCGCCGCCTTCGAGGCGGAGAACCCCGACATCACGGTCAACCTCGTCACCGCCGGCGCGAACTACGACGAGGTCGCGCAGCGGTTCCAGGCCGCCTCGCAGACCGACGAGAAGCCCGACCTCGTCATCGCGTCCGACGTCTGGTGGTTCCGGTACCACCTGAACGACCAGATCATGCCGCTGGACGACGTCTTCGACTACCTCGAGGCCGACGCCGACGACTTCCAGCCGGGCCTGTACGGCGACTACGAGTACGACGGCCGGCACTGGGCGGCGCCGTACGCCCGCTCGACGCCGCTGTTCTACTACAACAAGACGATGTGGCAGGCCGCCGGGCTGCCCGACCACGGGCCCGAGACGTGGGAGCAGCTGCAGGAGTGGAGCACCGCGCTGCGGGCGCAGGTGCCCGAGGGCGGCTCGCCGTTCGGCCTGAGCCTCGGCACCTCGTGGTCCGCCTGGTGGTTCGAGAACATGCTCTGGGGCCAGGGCGGGCAGTACTCCGACGAGTTCGACGTCACCCTGGACTCCGACGAGGCGGTCGCGGGCGGCGCGTTCCTGCGCGACCTGTTCCACGGCGACGGCGCGATCGCCACGGTGTCGGCCGACGACGCGATGACGGACTTCGCGTCCGGGCTGATCGCCTCCACCATCGGGTCCACCGGGTCGCTCAAGGGCGCGCTCGACGCCGCGTCGTTCGAGGTCGGCACCGCGTACCTGCCCGACGGGCCCGCCGGCGGCGGCACGCCCACCGGCGGCACCGGCCTGGCGATCTCCTCGTCCAGCACCCCCGAGGAGCAGCTGGCCGCCGCGATGTTCCTGGCGTTCCTCACCGACACCGAGAACACCGCGACCTTCTCCCAGGCGACCGGCTACATGCCGGTTCGCACGTCGGCGGTCGAGTCCGACACCATGGAGGCCGTGTACGAGCAGTTCCCGCAGTTCCGCACCGCGGTGGACCAGCTCGCCGACAAGGCCCGCGCGCAGGACTACATCCGGGTGTTCGTCCCGGGGGCCGACGCGCTGCTGACCGACGCCCTGGAGCAGATCGTGCTCGAGGGCACCGACCCGGCCACGGCGTTCGCGTCGGTGACGCCGCAGATCGAGACCGCCTACCGGGAGAACGTGGAGCCCTACCTGTGACGGACACGTCCGCCGACCGGACCGGGGTCGCCCTCGCGGGCGGCCCCGGCACCGGGGTGCTCGCGCCGCTGGCCCACCGGCCCGCCGTGATCGCCCACCGCGGGAACTCCGCGGTCGCCCCGCAGAACACGCTCGCGGCGTTCGAGGCCGCCTGGCGCGCCGGCGCCGCGAGCATCGAGATCGACATCCAGCCCACGGCCGACGGCCAGGTCGTCGTCATCCACGACGACACCGTGGACGCCACCACCGACGGCCAGGGCGTCGTGACCCGCATGCCGCTGGACGCCCTGCGCGCCCTCGACGCCGGGTCCTGGTTCGCCGCGGCGTACGCCGGGCAGCGGGTGCCGACGTTCGCCGAGGTGCTGGACCTGCTGGTGCGGCGCCCCGGGATGGACCTGCTGCTCGAGCTCAAGGGCCCGTGGACCACGGAGCAGGTGCGGCCGGTCACCGCGGCGGTCCGCGCGGCCGGGCTGGCGGACCGGGTGGTCGCGCAGAGCTTTTGGCCGGAGTCGGTGCGCGCGCTGGCCGAGGCCGACCCGGGGCTGCGCCGCGGGCTGCTCGTCGCGCAGGTCGAGGACCCCGCGGCGCTGCTCGACCTCTGCGCCGACCTGGGCGTCGTCACCTGCAACCCCTACGGGCCGCTGCTCGTGCAGGACCCGGGCCTCGTCGCGCGCCTGCACGACGCCGGGATCCAGGTGATGGTCTGGACGCTGAACGAGCCGGAGCACTGGGCGGCGGCCGCCGCGCTCGGCGTCGACGCGGTCATCACCGACCGGCCGGACCGGCTCGCCGGCTGGCTCGCGGCGCACCCCGGCTGACCGGACGCCGGACGCGGGCGGGGGGCGTGGGGCGGTACCGTGGCCCCATGCTCCCCGCCACCCCGTCGCGTCCGTTCGGCGCGGTGCTCACCGCGATGGTCACGCCGATGCGGGAGGACGGCGCGGTCGACCTGGACGCCGCCGTGCGCCTCGCGACGCACCTGGTGGACCACGGGCACGACGGCCTGGTGCTCAACGGCACCACGGGGGAGTCGCCCACCACGCACGCCCCCGAGAAGGCCGAGCTGATCCGCGCCGTCGTCGCCGCGGTCGGCGACCGGGCCGCCGTCGTGGCCGGCGCGGGCTCCAACGACACGCTGCACGCCGTGCGCATGGCCGAGCAGGCCGCGGACGCCGGCGCCGACGGCCTGCTCGTCGTCAGCCCCTACTACTCCCGCCCGTCGCAGGACGGCGTCGTCCGGCACGTCACCGCGGTCGCGGACTCCACGCCGCTGCCCGTGATGCTCTACGACGTCCCGGGGCGCACCGGCGTGCGGTTCGCCCAGCCGACGCTCGACGCGCTCGCCGCGCACGACCGCGTGGTCGCGATCAAGGACGCCACCGGCGACGTCTACACCGCCGCCAAGGCCGCCGCCCGCACCGGGCTCGCCTGGTACAGCGGCGACGACTCCCTGTACCTGCCGTTCCTGGCGCACGGCGCCGCCGGCATCGTCAGCGTGGTCGGCCACGTCGCCGGCCCGCAGCTCGCCGCGATCACCGCGGCGCACGACGCGGGCGACCACGCCCGCGCGCTCCAGATCTTCCTGTCGATCGCACCGGCGGTCGACGCGCTCAACGGCCAGGGGTTCCAGGCGGTCGCCGCGAAGGCCGCCGTCTGGTCCCTCGGTCTCATCCCGTCCCGACACCTGCGGCTGCCGAACGTGGCCGCGTCGGACGACGACGTCGAGGCGGTGCGCGCGGGACTGCGCGCGGCGGGCCTGGACGTCGTCGCCACCGCGTAACCGACCAGGAGAAGCATGTCCCACCCCCACCCCGACCTGACCCTGCCCCCCGCCCTGCCCGAGGGCGCTCTGCGCATCGTGGCCCTCGGCGGCCTCGGCGAGGTCGGCCGGAACATGGCCGTCCTCGAGTACGGCGGCCGGCTGCTCATCATCGACTGCGGGGTCCTGTTCCCCGAGGACCACCAGCCCGGCGTCGACCTGATCCTGCCGGACTTCGACTACATCGCCGACCGCATGGACGACGTCGACGGCATCGTGCTCACCCACGGGCACGAGGACCACATCGGCGCCGTGCCGTACCTGCTGCGCCTGCGCCGCGACATCCCGCTCATCGGCTCGCAGCTCACCCTCGCGTTCGTCGAGGCCAAGCTCAAGGAGCACCGCATCACGCCCCTGACGCACGCGGTGCGCGAGGGGCAGACCGAGCAGGTCGGCGCGTTCTCCTGCGAGTTCGTCGCCGTGAACCACTCGATCCCGGACGCGCTCGCCGTCGCCGTCACCACCCCCGCCGGCACCGTGCTGCACACCGGCGACTTCAAGATGGACCAGCTCCCGCTCGACGGCCGGATCACCGACCTGCGGGCGTTCGCGCGGCTGGGGGAGAAGGGCGTCGACCTGTTCATGGTCGACTCCACCAACGCCGAGGTGCCGGGCTTCGTCAGCCCCGAGCGCGAGATCGGCCCCGTGCTGGACGGCGTGTTCGCGACGTCCGCCCGCAAGATCGTCGTCGCGTCGTTCTCCTCGCACGTGCACCGCGTGCAGCAGGTGCTCGACGCCGCCGCCGCGCACGACCGCAAGGTGGCGCTCGTCGGCCGGTCCATGATCCGCAACATGACGATCGCCGCCGAGCTCGGGTACCTCAAGGTGCCCGAGGGCGTGCTCGTCGACGCCAAGCGCCTCGACGGCGTCCGCGACGACGAGCTGGTGCTCATGTGCACCGGCTCCCAGGGCGAGCCGATGGCCGCGCTGTCCCGGATCGCGAACAACGACCACAAGATCTCCGTCGGCCCCGGCGACACCGTCATCCTCGCGTCCTCCCTGATCCCCGGGAACGAGAACGCGGTGTACCGGGTCATCAACGGCCTCACCCGGCTCGGCGCCCGCGTCGTGCACGGCGGCAACGCCAAGGTGCACGTCTCCGGCCACGCGTCCGCCGGCGAGCTCCTGTACTGCTACAACATCCTGCGCCCGCGCAACGTCATGCCCGTGCACGGCGAGGTGCGGCACCTCGTCGCCAACGGCGCGCTCGCGGTGAAGTCCGGCGTCCCGGCCGACCGCGTCGTGCTCGCCGAGGACGGCGTCGTCGTCGACCTCGTCGACGGCCGCGCCAGCGTCGTCGGCGCCGTGCCCTGCGGGTACGTGTTCGTCGACGGGTCCTCCGTGGGCGGCATCACCGAGGCCGACCTCAAGGACCGCCGGATCCTCGGCGACGAGGGGTTCATCTCCATCTTCGCCGTGGTCAGCAGCACCGACGGCACCGTGCTCGCCGACCCGCAGATCCACGCACGCGGGTTCGCCGAGGACACCGCGGTGTTCGACGACATCCTGCCCGAGGTCGTGTCGGCGCTCGAGGAGGCCTCGCGCGGCGGGGCGGTCGACACCTACCAGCTGCAGCAGGTCGTCCGGCGGGTCGTCGGGCGCTGGGTGTCGCACCGGCTGCGCCGGCGGCCGATGATCATCCCGGTGGTCGTCGAGGCGTAGCGCCAGCCCCCGGGCCGGTCGGCCCCTCGGTCGACCGGCCCGGAATGGGGCGAAGTACCACTATCCTGGCGCTCCGCCCGAGCTCCCAGGAGACCGCCCATGTCCTCCCCGCACCCCACCGGCGCTCCGTCGCCGCACTCCTTCCCTGCCGCCGCCCCCGTTCTCGCCGGTCATGCCGGGGTGCCGAGGACGCCCGCCGCGTCACCGCGACCGGTGCCC
>JAEWGQ010000203.1 GCA_023388235.1 Actinomycetes bacterium
CCGCCGGGGCTGCCGCCGTGGCGCCCGCCGTCGGGCTTGCCGCCCAGTCGGGCACCGGGCCTGCCGCCGGTCCGGTCACCGGGCCGGTCACCGGGCCGGGCACCGGTCCCGTCACCGAGGAGGACCCGCGATGACCGCCCCCACGCCCACCGGGCCGGCGCCCGTGCTCGAGGCCACCGACGTCACCCGCACCTTCGGCGCCACCCGCGCCCTGGACGGCGTCGGCGTGCGCGTGGAGGCCGGGCGCAGCGTCGGCATCGTCGGCGAGTCCGGCTCGGGCAAGTCCACGCTGCTGCGCCTGCTGCTGGGGCTCGACTCCCCCACGTCCGGCACGGTGCGCTACCGGGGCGAGGTGCTCGACCGCCGGGACCGCACCCTGCTGCGGCGGCTGCGCGCCGACGTCCAGCCGGTGTTCCAGGACCCCCGCTCGTCCCTCGACCCGCGGATGCGCGTCGGCGCCGTCGTCGCGGAGCCGCTGCGCTCGCTGCGCGTCCCCGGCGACCACCGCGCCCGCGTCGAGGCCGTGCTCGCGTCCGTCGGCCTCGACCCGGACGTCGCGTCGCGGTACCCGGCGCAGTTCTCCGGCGGTCAGCGGCAGCGCATCGCGATCGCGCGGGCGCTCGCGCCGTCGCCGTCGGTGCTGGTCGCGGACGAGCCGGTCTCCGCGCTGGACGTGTCCGTGCGCGGGCAGGTCGTCGGGCTGCTGCAGGCGCTCGCCGCCGAGCAGGGGCTGACGCTGGTGCTCGTGTCGCACGACATCGCCGTCGTCGGGCGGCTGTGCGAGCGCACCGTGGTGCTGCACCGCGGGCGGGTGGTCGAGGAGGGCACGACGGCGTCGGTGCTCGCGGATCCGCGCGAGGCGTACACCCGGCGGCTGCTGGCGGCGGTGCCGCGGCTGCCGGACTGAGGCGGACACCCGCCGGCGGGGCGCAGCAGGCGGCGCCCCGCCGAGCGCCGGGCGGGCGCTACGCCGGGACGACCACGACCTCGACGCCCGCCGCGCGGATGCGGTCGAGCTCGTCGGGGTCCGCCGTGGAGTCCGTGACCAGGACGTGCACCTCGCCGAGGTCCGCCATCTTCGCGAGCGTCACCCGCCCGACCTTCGACCCGTCGGCCGCGACGATCACCCGCTGGGCGTGGGCGACCATCGCGTGGTTGGTGCGGGCCTCGGTCTCGTCGTGGGTGGTGGCCCCGCCGGCCGCGCTGATGCCGTCCGTGCCGAGGACGGCGGTGCCGACGTTGATCGCGTTGAACGTGTTCTCGGCGATGACGCCGACCGCCTCGTACGACGACGACCGCAGGACCCCGCCGGTGATGATGACCTTGAGGTTCGGCCGGGAGACCAGCTGCACGGCCGTGGTGAGCGCGTTCGTCACGATCGCGAGGTCGGGCCGGGTGGCGAGCACCTTCGCGACCTCGGCCGTGGTCGTGCCGCCGGACAGGGCGACGCTGTAGGGGCCGGTCGGCACGAGGGTCGCGACACGGCGCGCGATCGCCTGCTTCGCCTCGCGGAACCGGGTGTCCCGCAGCCGGACGGGCACCTCGTCGCGCTTCTCGGCCGCCCGGGCGCCGCCGTGGGTGCGGACGAGCAGCCCCTGCTCCTCCAGGTCCGCGAGGTCGCGGCGCACCGTGGCGGGCGAGACGCCGAGCTCCTGCGTCAGCTGCGCGAGCGGGACGGTCTCGCCGGGCTCCAGCAGCGCGAGCACCGCGAGCATCCGCTCGGAGCGCTTGCGTGACGTCGCCAGGTCGTCACTGGTGGCGGTCATCGATCCTCCCCTGTTGGCCGGTCCGTTCCGGCCCGATCAATCGAACTGCGCATTTTCACCAGACTCGGGGGCGATTCTTGCACGGAACGATCACCTCGGCCAGCATCGACGCCATGACCAAGATCGCCTTCGTCGGCGCCGGCAGCGTCGTGTTCACCCGCCAGCTCATCGCCGACCTGCTCGGGTTCCCCGACCTCGCGGGGATCGAGCTCGCGCTGCACGACATCGACGCCGAGCGTCTGGCCGTCGCCGAGGGCACAGGGCGCCGCCTCGTCGAGCAGCTCGGCACGCCGGCGACCGTCACCGCGACGCTGGACCGCCGGACCGCGCTCGCCGGGGCCGACTTCGTGGTCAACATGATCCAGGTCGGCGGCATCGACGCCACGATCACCGACCTCGAGATCCCCGCCCGGTACGGCCTGCGGCAGACGATCGGCGACACCACCGGCGTCGGCGGGGTGTTCCGCGCACTGCGCACCTTCCCGGTGCTCGAGGCGATCCTGCGCGACATGCGCGACGTCTGCCCGGACGCCCTGCTGCTCAACTACACGAACCCGATGGCGATGAACGTCTGGTGGGCGTCCGTGGTCGCCCCCGACATCCGCACCTACGGCCTGTGCCACTCCGTCTACTGGACGGCGCACGACCTGGCCGAGCTCGTCGGCCTCGACGTCGCCGACACCCGCTACCGCGCCGCCGGCGTCAACCACCAGGCGTGGCTGCTCGACTGGACCGCCGACGGCCAGGACCTCTACCCGCGCCTGCGCGAGCGCATCGCCGCCGACCCCGAGCTCGAGCGCCGGGTCCGCGTCGAGATCTTCCGCCGCATCGGGTACTACCCCACCGAGACCAGCGAGCACTCCTCCGAGTACCTGCCGTGGTTCCTGCGCTCGGACGCCCAGATCGAGAAGTTCCGCATCGAGCCGCTGCAGTACATCGGCATCAGCCGGGACAACGTCGCCGAGTTCGAGCAGGCCCGGACCCTGCTGGCGGCCGGCGCCGACCTGCCGCTCGAGGGCGGGGCGTCGGAGTACGCGCCGCAGATCATCCACTCCGTCGTGACCGGCACCCCGCGGGAGATCCACGTCAACGTGCCGAACGCCGGCCTGATCGACAACCTGCCGGCGGGCGCGGCCGTCGAGGTCCCCGCGCTCGTCGACGCCGACGGCGTGCGGCCGGTCCCGATGGGCGCCCTGCCCCCGCAGTGCGCGGCGCTCAACCGGACGTACCTGTCGGTCGCCGAGCTCACCATCGAGGCGGCGCGCACCGGAGACCCGCGGCTCGTCCGGCAGGCGGTGCTGGTCGACGGCAACGCCAGCTCCTCGCTGACCCCCGACCGGCTCTGGGACCTGTGCGACGAGCTCGTCGCCGCGCACGGGGACCTGCTGCCCGAGCCCCTGCGCGTGCCGGTGCCCGCCGCCACGCTGTGAGCGCGGTGCACACCCGCTTCCTGATCGCGGAGGCGGTGCGGACGCGGTCCGCCGTGCTCGCCTTCAACGTCATCACGCTCGAGCACGCCGAGGGCGTGGTGGACGGGCTGGAGCGGGCGGGTGCGCCCGGGCTGCTGCAGGTCTCCGAGAACGCCGTGCGGTACCACGCCGGGCGGATGGGCCCGCTGCTCGCCGCCTGCCGGGAGGTCGCGGCCGCGGCGTCGGTGCCGGTGGGCGTGCACCTGGACCACCTGCGCGACGAGCGGCTGGTCCGCCAGGGCGTCGCCGCCGCCGCCGGGCTCGGGGTCACGTCCGTGATGGTCGACGCGTCGGAGCTCGACGACGCCGCGAACGCCGCCACCACCGCCGCCCTCACCCGCGTCGCGCACGGCGCCGGCCTGTGGGTCGAGGCCGAGCTCGGGGCCATCGGGGGCAAGGGCGGCGCCCACACCCCCGGCGTCCGCACCGACCCCGACGAGGCCCGCGCCTACGTCGCCGCCACCGGCGTCGACGGCCTGGCCGTGGCCGTCGGCAGCGAGCACGCCATGACGGCCGCCACCGCCCGGCTCGACCTCGACCTGATCGCGCGGCTCGCGGACGCGGTGCCGGTGCCGCTGGTGCTGCACGGGTCCTCCGGGGTGCCCGCCGGCACGCTGCGCGCCGCCGTCGCCGCCGGCATCCGGAAGATCAACATCGGCACCGCCCTGAACGTCGCGCTCACCGCGCAGGTCCGCACGGCGCTCGGCGACGACGGCCGGCTCACGGACCCCCGGCGCTACCTGGCCCCCGCCCGCGACGCCGTCGCCGCGCTGGTGGCCGCCACGTGCACGGCGGTCCTCGCCCCGACCCCGGTCCCCTGACGCACGCCCGGCCCGCCCGCGCACCACCTCGCAACCCGTCCGGCACACCACCCCGCACCTCGCCCGGCGCACCACCGCGCACCCCACCCGCATCCCGCCCGGCACACCACCGCGCACCCCACCCGCAC
>JAEWGQ010000031.1 GCA_023388235.1 Actinomycetes bacterium
CCGGCGCCCAGGTCGCCTGGCTCGGCGGGGCGGCCGGGCCGGTGCTGCTGGCGGGGGCGTGCGCGGCCGCGCTGGTGCTGGCGGTGTCGGCGTCGCGTGGCACCCTAGGGGCGTGCCACCCGCCTCCAGCTCCGCCACGCGCCGGCCCGCACGCGGCGGCGCCCGCTCGTCCGCACCGGCGGGGGTCGCCTGGGACGAGGTGGCGCTCGCCCCCGTGGTCCTCGTGACCGGGGCGGAGGAGCTGCTGGCGGACCGCGCCGTGGAGCGGCTGATCGGCCTCGCGCGCGAACGCGACGCGGACGTCGAGGTCACGCGCGTGGACGCCGCGGCCTACGGGACGGGCGAGCTCGCGCTGGCGACGAGCCCGTCGCTCTTCGCGGAGGACCGGGTCGTGGTCGTCGAGGGCGTCGAGAAGGCGACCGACGACCTCATCCTCGACGCGACCGCCTACGTCGCGGCACCCGAGCAGGACGTGGTGCTGCTGCTGCGGCACGGCGGCGGCCAGCGCGGCAAGCGGCTGCTGGACGCGGTGCGAGCCGCGGGACACCCCGTCGCCACCTGCGAGCCGGTCAAGCGCGACGCCGACAAGGTCGCGTTCGTGAACCAGGAGCTGCGGCGCGCCCGGCGCCGGATGGAGCCGCGCGCGGTGCGCTCGCTCGTCGACGCGGTCGGCAGCGACCTGCGCGAGCTCGCCGCCGCGTGCAGCCAGCTCGTCGCGGACACGACCGGCGTCATCGGCGTCGAGGTCGTCGAGCGGTACTACGGCGGGCGGATCGAGGCGACGGGGTTCCGCGTCGCCGACGCCGCCGTCGAGGGCTCCGCCGGCGAGGCCGTCGCCCTGCTGCGGCACGCCTTCGCCACGGGAGTGGACCCGGTGCCGCTCGTGGCGGCGCTCGCGGCCCGCCTGCGGGTGCTCGCGAAGGTGTCGGCGGTCCGCGGCCGCGGGTCCGGAGCGGAGCGCGACCTCGGGCTCGCGCCGTGGCAGGTGGACCGCTCCCGCAAGGAGCTCGCCCGTTGGACGCCCGAGGGGCTGGCGCGCGCGATCAGCGCCGTCGCCCAGGCCGACGCCGAGGTCAAGGGCGCGAGCCGCGACCCGCGCTTCGCCGTGGAGCGCGCCGTGCTCCGCATCGCGGAGTCCGTGCGCCGCTGACCCCGCACGGGCGCGCAGCGGGTGCGTCGCGCCGGGACGGTGCGTCGCGCTAGAGCGACCGCCCGATCGAGTCGTGGTCGGGCCCGAGCAGCGGTGCGGACGACCGGTCGAGCAGCAGGCTGCGCTCGAGCAGGTAGCCCTGGTACAGGTCGAACCCGAGCCGCCGGCCGGCGCGCAGCTCGGCGGACGACTCGACGAACTCGGCGACGAGCAGCGCGCCGTGGGACCGCGCGAGGTCGACGACGGGCTCGCCCTCGACGTCGAGGTCGCGGGCGTCGATCTTCACGAAGTCGGCCTGGGGGAGCAGGGCCCGCTGGTCGGCCCGCGACACGAAGCCGGCGAGCGCGATCCGGAACCCCTGCTCGCGCAGGTGGCGCACGCCGCGCAGCACGTCGCCGTCGATGCGGGTGCCGCCGGCGATCTCGACGACCAGGCGGTCCGGCCGCGCCGGCAGGTGCAGGTCGCCGACCAGGTACGACCGCGGGCACCGGACGAACAGCCAGCGTCCGTGCCCGACCTCGTCGACGTCGGCGCGTCCGAACGTGGCGCGCAGCACGGCGCTGGTCGCGCGCTCGTGCTGCAGCTCCGTCCAGCCCGCGGCGTCGACGACGCTCGCCCCGGGGGCGCGGAAGCCCAGCTCGTAGCCGAAGGGGTGCAGCCGGGGGGAGAAGATCCCCTGCCGCGCGACGACGACCTGCTCGCCGGCTACGTGCCGGTCCCACTCGCGGCGCAGCGCGTCCGGGATCGACGAGTCGATCTCCGCCGCGAGCCGCCGCTCCGCGTCGCCCTGTCCCCTGGTCATGACATCCATGACACCACAGTCGCGGCCGCTTGACACGTCTCGACTTTCCCGACCAGCGGTGATAGCGCCGTCGAGCGCCTGACCAGCGCCGATGATTCACCCGAACGGGCGGACCTCGTGCGAAACCTCTCAGATGGTGGTGCCGCCCCCCGCGATGAGTCATGATCGACGTGACAGAGAGTCAACCCTTTGTGACAGGAGAGATCCATGCGCACCACGATCAAGGCCCTCGCGACCACCGCCCTCGCCCTGACCCTGACCCTCGGCGCCTCCGGTGTCGCGAACGCCGCCGGCGGCGTCACGATCTACAGCGGTGCCACGGGCTGCTGCCGGGTCGCGGTCTGAACCCCTTCGGCTTCTGCCGGCTCGCCCCGCTGGCTCTCGGTGTGCGGGGCGAGCCGGTGCTGTGCCCGGGAGTCGGCGGACGGGTGACCTACTCGCCCCGACCCTCCGTCATAGGTACAGTGACACCCATGACGACCATTGCTGACCGCGTCCGCCAGGCGCGGTCGGCCGCTGGGCTCTCCCAGACGGCCCTCGCCGGTGACGCGCTGTCGCCCAGCTACATCTCGCTGATCGAGTCGGGCCGCCGCGAGCCCACGGACGCCGCGCTCGCCGTGATCGCCGAGCGCCTGGGCTCCACGGTCGAGTACCTCAAGCACGGCGACGAGGGCCCGGCCGAGGCGCGCGCCAAGCTCGCGCTCGACTACGCCCGCCTCGACCTGGTGTCCGGCGAGGCGGCCTCCGCCCGCGACCGCATCCTGGCGCTCGACCTCGAGTCCGTGACCCGGCAGGTGCGCGTGGACGCGCGGCTCGCGCTCGCGCAGGCGTACGAGATGCTCGGCGACCTCGAGTCCGCCGTCGGCGTGCTCGAGCCGCTGCTGTCGCAGGCCCGCGCCGAGGCGCACCACCTCGACGCCGCCGCGGCCGCGACCGCGCTCGTGGCGTCCTACGTCGAGTCCGGCGACCTCGGGCGGGCGATCGAGCTCGGCGACCGGCAGCTGCTCGAGCTCGAGGAGGCCGGCCTCACCGGCACCGACGAGCACCTGCGCCTCGGGTCCACCACGCTGTGGGCCTACGTCGAGCGCGGCGACCTGCTGTACGCGACGCACCGCGCCGCCGAGCTCATCCGCCAGGCGGAGTCCCTCGGCACGCCGCGCGGCCGCGGGTCCGTGTACTGGAACGCGGCGCTCGTCGCGGAGCAGCGGCACGACTACGCACTGGCCAAGCGGTACACGGAGCGCGCGCTGGCGCTGCTCGGCGAGGGCGAGGTCAGCCGCGACATCCCGCGTCTGCGCCTCAACTACGCGTGGCTGCTGCTGCGGTCCGACCCTGCGGAGCCGGCGCTGGCCCTGGAGCAGCTCGAGCGCGCGGCGCCGGAGCTCGCCGTGTCCGGCTCGGAGGTCGAGCTGGCCCGCGCCGACGTCGAGCGCTCGCGCGCCCACCTGATGCAGGGCGACCCCGTCGCGGCGGAGGACTTCGCCCGCGCCGCCCTCGGCCGGCTCGGCGACCAGCCGCGGCTGGAGAGCAGCGCCGCGCAGCTCGCGCTCGGCGACGCGCTGCACGCCGGCGGGGACGTCGCCGCGGCGTCCCGCGCGTACCGGTGGGCCGCGGACATGCTCGGCATGATGTCGGCGTCGCGGCAGTCCGCCGCGGTCTGGCGCGAGCTCGGCGACCGGTTCCTCGGGCACGGGGACGTCACCGGGGCGGCCCAGGCGTTCGACCGGGCGCTGCGCGAGGCAGGGTTCCGGCCCGCGGTCCCCGCGGTGCTGTGGGAGGCGTGGAGCGCGGTGGCGCAGGACTGACCACCGCGTTCCCCACGGGGCGGCCCCGGCCGTCCCCGCTCAGAGGGCGTCACCCCGCAGGGGGGGTGACGCCCTCGGGCGTTCCCGGGGTCGGCCGCCACGTCCCGCCCCGGCGGCGGGCGTCGCGGTGAGGTGCAGCCGTCGCGCCGCCCCGGCAGCGGGCGTCCCGGTCAGGTGCGGACCGGCCCGCCCCGCCGCCGCTCCCGACCGCCGCCGTCGCCCCGCCCCGCCCCGAGTGCCGCCGTCGTGCCGCGCACGGCCCCGGGGACGACGAAGGGCGCCACCCGCACGGGGTGGCGCCCTCCGGTCAGGACCGCGAACGCGTCAGAGCGCGTTGACCGCCTTGGCCAGGGCCGACTTCTTGTTGGCCGCCTGGTTGGCGTGGATGACACCCTTGGAGACGGCCTTGTCGAGCTTCTTGGACGCGGTGGCGAGCGCGACGCCCGCAGCGTCCTTGTCGCCGCCGGCGACGGCCTCGCGCACGCGGCGCACGTAGGTCTTCAGCTCGGACTTGACGGCCTTGTTGCGCAGGCGCGCCTTCTCGTTGGTGCGGATCCGCTTGATCTGGGACTTGATGTTGGCCACGGTGTGGACTCTCTCGTGTGTTCGCCGGAGCGAAGAGGAACAGGTCGTAGAGGGCGCGTCCGGCACCGGGACTGGGGCGTGGGGACACCCTCGGAGAGGCACCGGACGTGTGCCCGCCGACCCGGGCGGACACGCGACTGACGATCTTACCAGGCGGCGGCTGCGCGGACGACGCGGTCGAACAGCGCGCGGTCCAGCACCGCCCCCTCGCGCCGGACCTGCGCGGGGTCGACCCGCAGCACGCGGTCCAGCCGGACCTCGCTCGGCCGTCGCTGCGCGTCCCAGGCGCCGGACCCGATGTCGAGCCACCGGCGGCCGTGCCGGGCCTCGTCCGCGGCGTCGCGGTCGTGGTCCTTGCTGGTGAGCATCAGGGCGAGCAGCCAGGGGTCCTCGCGGCCGACGACCAGCACGGGCCGGTCCTTGCCGCGCGCCGGGTCCTCCTCGTACGGCACCCACGTCCACACGACCTCGCCGGGGTCGGGCAGGCCGTCGGGCTCGGGGGAGTAGCTCGCGGTCCACGGCCCGCGGTGGTCGCCCGGGGCCGGCCGCGTCGCCGTGCGCGGCTGGGGCGCGCCCGCCGTGCCCGGGGACCGCCCCGTCCCGGTCTCACGCGGGGCCCGCGCCGACCGCGGCC
>JAEWGQ010000307.1 GCA_023388235.1 Actinomycetes bacterium
AGCTCGCCGCGGGCGGCGCCGTCCGCCTCGACGGGCGCGAGGTCGGCAAGTCCGACCGGCTCGCCCCGGGCGGGTGGCTCGAGGTCGACGTGCCCGACGCCGCGCCCGCGGTCGAGGTCGTCGCGGAACCCGTGCCGGGCATGGGCATCGTGCACGACGACGACGACCTGGTGGTCGTCGACAAGCCCGTCGGGGTCGCGGCCCACCCGTCGCCGGGCTGGACCGGTCCGACCGTCGTCGGCGCCCTCGCGGCCGCGGGCTACCGGATCTCGACGTCGGGCGCCGCGGAGCGCCAGGGCATCGTGCACCGCCTCGACGCCGGGACGTCGGGGCTCATGGTCGTCGCGAAGAGCGACGTCGCGTACACCGCGCTCAAGCGCGCCTTCAAGGAGCGCACGGTCGAGAAGGTGTACCACGCGCTCGTCCAGGGCCACCCCGAGCCGACCACCGGGACGATCGACGCGCCGATCGGGCGACACCCGAGCGCGGACTGGAAGTTCGCCGTCACGGCGGAGGGCAAGCCGTCGGTCACGCACTACGAGGTGCTCGAGATGCTGCCCGCCGCGTCCCTCGTCGAGGTGCACCTCGAGACGGGCCGCACGCACCAGATCCGCGTGCACTTCTCCGCGCTGCGGCACCCGTGCGTCGGCGACCTCACGTACGGCGCCGACCCGGTGCTGGCCTCGCGCGTGTCCCTGACGCGCCAGTGGCTGCACGCGATGCGCCTCGGGTTCGAGCACCCCACGACCGGACAGTGGCTCGAGCTGACGAGCGAGTACCCGGACGACCTCGCGCACGCGCTCGAGGTGCTGCGCGGGGCGTACGCGTGACCGTCGCCGCCCCGGGGCCGGGCGACGCCCGGCTCGCCGTGGAGCGCGTGGTCGACGACGCCGGGCTGGCCGCCGCGCACGCGCTGCGGCTCGCGGTGTTCGTCGACGAGCAGGGCGTCCCGGTCGAGGAGGAGATCGACGACCTGGACACCGCGAAGACCACCACGCACGTGCTCGTCCGGGACCGCGAGCGGGACGGGGAGGTCGTCGGCACGGGCCGGCTCCTCACGGACCCCGGGCACCCGGGCGAGGTGCACGTCGGCCGGGTCGCGGTCGCCGCGGTCGCGCGCGGCACCGGTGCCGGCGCCGCGGTCATGCGCGCTCTGGAGGAGATCGCGCTCGCCGAGCACGCTGTCCCCGGACAGGACGGACGCCCCGTCGTGCGCGTCCTCCTCTCCGCCCAGGTCCCGGCGATCGGCTTCTACGAGCGGCTCGGCTACGCCGTGTCCGGGCCCGTCTACCTCGACGCGGGCATCGACCACCGCGACGCCGCGAAGACCCTCACGGCCGACGTCTGACGCGTCGTCCCTCGGGCGGCACAGGCCGTCCGCGTGACGTGCCGCACGACCCGCCGCGACCTCGTCGGGGTGTGGGTGGGGCACGCCTAAGATCGGTGCATGCCCACCGCGACTGAGGACTTCGTCCACCTCCACGTCCACACCGAGTACTCGATGCTGGACGGCGCGGCCCGGATCGGGGACCTGTTCGACGAGGTCGAGCGCCTGGGGCAGAAGGCCATCGCGACGACGGACCACGGCTACGTGTTCGGAGCGTTCGAGTTCTGGTCGCGGGCGCAGGCGAAGGGCATCAAGCCGATCATCGGCGTGGAGGCGTACGTCACGCCGGGCACGAGCCGGTTCGACCAGACCCGCGTGCGGTTCGGGCAGCAGGGGCAGGAGTCCGACGACGTCTCGGCGCGCGGTGCGTACACGCACATGACGCTGCTCGCGAAGGACAACGAGGGCCTGCACAACCTGTTCCGGGCGTCGTCGCTCGCGTCGCTCGAGGGCCAGATGGGCAAGTGGCCGCGCATGGACCGCGACCTGCTCCAGCGCTACGGCAAGGGCCTCGTCGCGACGAGCGGGTGCCCGTCGGGCGAGATCCAGACACGCCTGCGCCTCGGCCAGTGGGACGAGGCGGTGCGGACGGCGGGCGAGCTCCAGGACATCTTCGGCCGCGAGAACTTCTTCGTCGAGCTGATGGACCACGGGATCGACATCGAGACCCGGGTCACGAAGGACCTGCTCCGCCTCGCGGAGACCATCGGCGCGCGGCTCGTCGCGACGAACGACCTCCACTACGTGCGCGAGGAGGACGCGTCCAGCCAGGAGGCGCTGCTCGCGATCAACTCCGGGTCGACGCTCGACGACCCGGACCGGTTCAAGTTCGACGGCACCGGCTACTACGTGAAGTCGGCGGCCGAGATGCGCCGGGTGTTCGCGGAGCTCCCCGAGGCGTGCGACAACACGCTGCTCATCGCCGAGCAGTGCGAGGTGTCGTTCAACACGAAGGCGAACTACATGCCGCGGTTCCCCGTCCCTGAGGGCGAGGACGAGACGAGCTGGTTCGTCAAGGAGGTCGAGCGCGGGCTGCACCGCCGCTACCCGAACGGGATCCCGGACGCGGCGCGCAAGCAGGCGCAGTACGAGACCGAGGTCATCATCCAGATGGGCTTCCCGGGGTACTTCCTCGTGGTCGCCGACTTCATCAACTGGGCCAAGGACCAGGGCATCCGCGTCGGCCCGGGCCGTGGCTCGGCGGCGGGCTCCATGGCCTCCTACCTCATGGGCATCACCGAGCTCGACCCGCTGGAGCACGGGCTGATCTTCGAGCGGTTCCTCAACCCCGAGCGCGTCTCGATGCCCGACGTCGACGTCGACTTCGACGAGCGTCGGCGCGGGGAGGTCATCCGGTACGTCACGGAGAAGTACGGGGACGACCGCGTCGCCCAGATCGTCACCTACGGCACCATCAAGGCCAAGCAGGCACTCAAGGACTCGGCGCGGCTCCTCGGCTTCCCCTTCGCGATGGGGGAGAAGCTCACCAAGGCGATGCCGCCCGCGGTCATGGGCAAGGACATCCCCCTGTCGGGGATCTTCGACCCCAAGCACGAGCGGTACTCCGAGGCGGCGGAGTTCCGCCAGCTCCACGACACCGACCCGGAGGCGCAGCGCGTCGTCGAGCTCGCACGCGGCATCGAGGGCCTCAAGCGGCAGTGGGGCGTCCACGCGGCCGGTGTCATCATGTCGAGCCATCCGCTCGTCGACATCATCCCCATCATGCGGCGTCCCCAGGACGGCGCGATCATCACGCAGTTCGACTACCCGACGTCCGAGGGCCTCGGGCTCATCAAGATGGACTTCCTCGGGCTGCGCAACCTCACGATCCTCGACGACGCGCTCGACAACATCGTCATGAACGGCAAGGGCGCCGTCGACATCGAGAACGTGACGCTCGACGACAAGGCGACCTACGAGCTGCTCGCGCGCGGCGACACGCTCGGCGTGTTCCAGCTCGACGGCGGGCCCATGCGTGCCCTGCTGCGCCAGATGCGTCCCGACAACTTCGAGGACATCTCCGCCGTCATCGCGCTCTACCGGCCGGGCCCCATGGGGATGAACTCGCACACGAACTACGCGCTGCGCAAGAACGGGCTCCAGGAGATCACGCCGATCCACCCCGAGCTCGCGGAGCCGCTCGCGGACGTCCTCGACACGACGTACGGCCTCATCGTCTACCAGGAGCAGGTCCAGAAGGCCGCGCAGGTCCTCGCCGGCTACTCGCTCGGCCAGGCAGACCTCCTGCGTCGCGCCATGGGCAAGAAGAAGAAGGAGATCCTCGACAAGGAGTTCGTGCCCTTCGAGGCGGGCATGAAGGAGCGCGGCTACTCGAAGCCGGCGATCCAGGCCGTCTGGGACACCCTCGTGCCGTTCGCCGGGTACGCGTTCAACAAGGCGCACTCGGCCGGGTACGGCGTCGTGTCGTACTGGACGGCGTACCTCAAGGCGAACTACCCGACCGAGTACATGGCGGGCCTGCTCACCTCGGTGGGCGACGACAAGGACAAGTCGGCGCTCTACCTCAACGAGTGCCGCCGCATGGGCATCACGGTGCTGCCGCCGGACGTCAACTCGTCCTCGGCGCTGTTCACGGCCGTCGGCGCCGACATCCGGTTCGGCCTCACCGCGGTCCGCAACGTCGGCGCGAACGTCGTCGAGGCGATCGTGCGCACCCGGGAGGAGAAGGGCGACTTCACGTCGTTCACCGACTTCCTCGACAAGGTGCCCGCCGTGGTCTGCAACAAGCGCACCATCGAGTCGCTCATCAAGGCCGGGGCGTTCGACTCGCTCGGGCACGCGCGCCGCGCGCTGCTGCTCGTGCACGAGCAGGCCGTCGAGTCCGTCATCGGGGTCAAGCGCAAGGAGGCCGAGGGGCAGTTCGACCTGTTCGCCGACCTCGGCGGGGACGACGGCCCCGGGTTCTCCGTGCAGGTGCCCGACGTGCCGGACTGGGACAAGAAGCAGCGCCTGCAGTTCGAGCGGGAGATGCTCGGCCTGTACGTCTCCGACCACCCGCTGTCCGGGCTCGAGCACGTGCTGTCCGCCGCCGCCGACGTGTCGATCGCGACGCTCAACGCCGACGAGGCGCGGCCCGACGGCTCGACGGTCGTCGTCGCCGGCCTGGTGACGTCCCTGCAGCGCAAGATGTCCAAGCAGGGCAACCCGTGGGCCGCCGTGACGTTGGAGGACATGGAGGGCTCCGTCGAGATCATGTTCTTCGGCGAGACCTACCTGGCCTACTCGACGGTGCTCGCCGAGGACGCGGTGATCGTCGTGCGCGGCCGGGTGCGCCGGCGTGACGACGCCATGCAGCTGCAGGCGATGGAGGTGTCGCTGCCGGACCTGTCCGCCGTGGCGGACGCGCCCGTGACCGTGCGGATGTCCGAGGCCCGCTGCACGCCGCCGGTGCTCGACCGGCTGCTGGAGGTGCTCAAGACGCACCCCGGGATGACGGAGATCCACTTCCGGGTCAGCCGCGCCCGCGGGGGCACCGCGCTGGTGATGCCGCGCGGTGGCTGGCGGGTCGAGCGCTCGCCCGCGCTGTACGGGGACCTCAAGGCGCTGCTCGGGCCGGGGTGCCTGGAGTCGGCGACGACGCCCGTCGGGGTCTGACCGCGCGGGGGCGGGTCGGTCGTCGCGCTGGGCGGGCGGTCAGCCGACCGTCGCGCTCCGGTCCCCAGCCGGCGTGGCGACCGCCACGACGTCCCCGCGCCGGAGCTGGCGCCCGCGCCGCGACTCGGCCTCGCCGTTCACCGTGACCTCGCCCTCCTCCAGCAGGGTGCGGGCGTCCGCACCCGAGTCCGCCAGCCCCGCGAGCTTGAGGAACTGGCCGAGGCGGATCGAGTCGTCGGAGATCGGCACGGTGGTCACCGCACCATCCTGCCAGCGCCGCGGGGCGTGGGCGGTGGACGCCCGCACCGGCCCGCGGGGGGCGCGCCTAGAATCGGCAGGGTGATCTCCCGCATCGACCTGCGTGGTCGCACCCTGTCCCGCCGTGACCTGCTCGAGGCCCTCCCGCGGCCCGAGCTCGACGTCGAGTCCGCCACCGCGGCCGTCGAGCCGCTCCTCGCCGACGTGCGCGCCCGCGGCGCCGTGGCCCTGCGGGAGCTCGCCGAGCGGTTCGACGGCGTGCGCCCCGAGCACCTGCGGGTCCCCGCCGAGGCGATCGCGGCGGCGGTCGACGTGCTCGACCCCGAGGTCCGCGCGGCGCTCGACGAGACCATCCGCCGCGTCCGCACCGTGCACGCGGCCCAGCGCCCCGCCGACCACACGGTCCAGGTGGCGCCCGGCGCGCAGGTGCGGCAGCGCTGGATCCCCGTGCGCCGGGTGGGGCTGTACGTGCCCGGCGGGCTGGCGGTGTACCCGTCGTCGGTGATCATGAACGTCGTCGCCGCGCAGGAGGCCGGGGTCGGCGCGCTCGCCGTCACGTCCCCGCCGCAGCGCGACAACGGCGGCCTGCCGGACGCGGTCGTGCTCGCGACGTGCGCGCTGCTCGGCGTGGACGAGGTGTACGCGGTCGGCGGGGCGCAGGCCGTCGGCATGCTGGCGTACGGCGCGGCGGACGAGGACGGCGGCACGCTGTGCGAGCCGGTCGACGTCATCACCGGCCCCGGCAACGTGTACGTCGCCGCCGCGAAGCGCCTGGTGCGCGGGGTCGTCGGCATCGACGCAGAGGCCGGGCCGACCGAGATCGCCGTGCTCGCCGACGGGACGGCCGACGCCGATCACGTCGCAGCCGACCTGGTGTCCCAGGCGGAGCACGACCCGCTCGCCGCGTCGGTGCTGGTCACGCCGTCCGTGGAGCTCGCGGGCGCTGTCGAGGCCAAGCTCGTCGACCGCGTGCAGGCCACCCGGCACGCCGCCCGCGTCGCGCAGGCGCTGTCCGGCCCGCAGTCCGCGATCGTCCTCGTGGACGACCTCGAGGCCGGGCTGGCCGTCGTCAACGCGTACGGGGCCGAGCACCTGGAGATCCAGACAGAGGACGCCGCCGCCCTGGCCGAGCGCGTCACCAGCGCCGGCGCGATCTTCGTCGGCCCGTACTCGCCCGTGTCCCTCGGGGACTACATGGCCGGGTCCAACCACGTGCTGCCGACCGGCGGCTGCGCGCACTTCTCGTCCGGGCTGGGGGTGCACTCGTTCGTGCGGGCGGTGCAGGTCGTCGAGTACGACGCCGACGCCCTGCGCGAGGTGGCGGGGCGGATCGTCGCCTTCGCCGACGCCGAGGGGCTGCCCGCGCACGGGGAGGCCGTCCAGGCGCGCTTCTGACCGCGCGGCGGGCGGGACCGGCGCCGGCGACGGTCGGTC
>JAEWGQ010000321.1 GCA_023388235.1 Actinomycetes bacterium
CGCCGGCGTCAGGCGACGAGCGGCGTCGCGCGGATCAGGGGGATCGGGAACCGCGCGGCCCGGATCGGGTCGAGCGTCGCGTCCGTGATCCCGGCGGTGAAGTCCTCGAACCCGAACACCCGGAACAGCGCCTCGCGCCCGAACTTCGAGGAGTCCGCCACGAAGAACGCCTCGGACGCGATCGAGCGCATCTTGCGCTTGAGCTCGATGGAGTAGCTGGTGCTCGCGTAGATGCCGTCGTCCATGACGGTCGCGGCGCCGAACACGGCGACGTTCACGCGCAGGTGCTCGAGCTGCTGGATCGAGGTGGGGCCCCACATGGAGGTGTGGGTGGGCAGCAGCTCGCCGCCGATGAAGACGAGGTTGATCTGCGGCTTGGTGGAGATCTCCAGGCCGACGCGCAGGTCGTGCGTGACGACCGTCAGCCGGTCGTGGTCGAGGTGCCGCGCGACCTCGAGGCAGGTGGACCCGCCGTCGAGCAGCACGGTCTGGCCGTCGAGGATGCGCTCGGCCATCGCCGCGCCGATCGCCTGCTTCTCGGCGAGGTGCGGTTCGGCCGGTGCGTGGTGCCGGGCGGCGGCGCCCGCGGCCACGGCGGCCGGCGTGCGCGTGACCGCGGCGGCGCCGCCGTGGGTGCGCACGATCGCGCCCTCCGCGGCGAGCCGGTCGAGGTCGCGCCGGATGGTCGACGTGTCGACCGTGAACCTGTCGGCCAGGGCGCTCACGCTCTGGAAACCGCGTTCCGTGACCAGCGCGGCGATCTCGTGCCGTCGTGCCATGCGCTGCACCTTCCCCTGAGTCCTGGCGCTTACGGTAGCAGCACGATGTGCAGGTATTCGTGCAAAACCGCGCAGCAATCTGCGCGAACGAGTGCGCGAAGTCCTCGACAAGTGCGCGCGGTTGTGCGTACTGTGTGCCCGGGTCCCGGCCCCCGACGCACGTATCGAGGATGCTGGTGCGCGGGCGGGCCCATCTGTTGCACGGACACGGGCGTTCGGAGCGCACGATCACGAGGGAGTGAGCGATGAGGCACACGCAGAAGGCGGCTCTGGCCGCGACGGGCATCACGGCGGCGCTGCTGCTGGCGGCCTGCGGCTCGGTGAACGACGGCGGCTCGACCGCCGGGTCCACCGGCGGCAGCGAGGGCGGGTCGTCCGACGGCCAGACGATGGTCACCGTCGTCAAGGTCAAGGGCATCGCCTGGTTCGACCGCATGGAGGAGGGCGTGCTCGCGTACGGCGAGCGCACCGGCATCGACACCCGCACCGAGGGCGGGGACGACGTCAGCCCCGAGAAGCAGATCCAGATCATCCAGGACCTGATCGCCCAGAAGCCGACGGCGATCACCGTCGTCCCGAACTCGCCGGAGGCGCTGTCCGCCGTCCTGGCGCAGGCGCGGGCGCAGGGCATCACGGTCGTGGCGCACGAGGCCACCGGCATCGAGAACGTCGACATCGACATCGAGGCGTTCGACAACGCGGACTACGGCGTCGACATCATGAAGAACCTCGGCGAGTGCACCGGCGGCGAGGGCGGGTACGTCCAGTTCGTCGGCGGCCTGACGGCGAAGACGCACATGGAGTGGGTCGAGGCCGCGTACGACTACCAGACCGAGAACTTCCCGGGCATGACGCGCCTGGAGACCCCGATCGAGTCGACGGACAACGAGACCGCGGCCTACGAGAAGGCCAAGGAGATCCTGGCGAAGTACCCGGACATCAAGGGCTTCCAGGGCTCGGCGGGCAACGACGTCCCCGGCATCGCGCGGGCGATCGAGGAGGCCGGCCTGGAGGACGACGTGTGCGTGATGGGCACGTCCATCCCGTCGGCGGCCGCCAAGTACCTGGCCACGGGCTCGATCGACAAGATCTTCTTCTGGGACCCGGCGCTGGCCGGTGAGGCGCAGCTCGAGATCGCCCGCATCCTCGCGGACGGCGGCACGATCGAGGAGGGCACCGACCTCGGCATCGAGGGCTACGGGGAGCTCCGCAAGCTCGACGGCTACGACAACGTCTTCGTCGGGAACGCCGGCATCGCGGCCGACGCCGCCGAGGCCGCCAAGTACGACTTCTGACCCTGGACCGCCGGTGCGGGGCCGCGCGCCCCGCACCGGCGCAGAGAGGCGTGCGACATGACAACCCCCGCCCCCGGCGGCGGCGCCCCCGTGCTCGAGGTGCGCGACGTCGTCAAGACCTTCGGCGGCGTGACCGCCCTGGGCGGCGTCTCGCTCCAGCTCTGGCCCGGTGAGGTGCTCTGCCTCGCGGGTGAGAACGGCTGCGGGAAGTCGACCCTGATCAAGATCATCTCGGGCGCCGAGCGCCCGGACGCCGGCACCGTCGTCGTCGACGGCACCGAGCACACCGCGATGGACACGACCGACGCCATCAAGAGCGGGATCCAGGTGATCTACCAGGACTTCTCGCTGTTCCCGAACCTGTCGGTGGCGGAGAACGTGGTGCTGACCTCCGCGGTCGCCGGCCGCCGGCGGCTGTTCGACCGGGCGGCGGCGCGCCGGTCCGCGCAGGCCGTCGTCGACGACCTCGGGCTGACGCTGGACCTGGAGGCCCGGGTCGAGGACCTGTCGGTGGCGGACAAGCAGCTCACCGCGATCTGCCGGGCCCTGGTGAACGACGCCCGCGTCATCATCATGGACGAGCCGACGACCGCCCTGACCCACACCGAGGTCGCGCGGCTGTTCGCCATCGTGGAGCGGCTGCGGTCGCGCGGCGTCGCGCTCATCTTCGTCTCGCACAAGCTGGACGAGGTGCTCGCCATCTCGCAGCGCGTGACGATCCTGCGGTCGGGCCGCAACGTGCTGACCAGCCCGGCCGCCGAGCTCGACAGCCGGACCATCGCGCAGCACATGACCGGGCGGGAGCTCGACGAGTCCCGGCACGTGACCGCGCTCGACCCGGCGGCGCCGCCGGTGCTGGAGGTCGAGCACCTCACGCTGCCGGGCGCGTTCCAGGACGTGACGTTCACGCTGCGCCGCGGGGAGATCCTCGGGGTCACCGGCCTGCTCGGGTCGGGGCGCACCGAGATCGCGGAGTCGCTGTTCGGCGTGCTGCCGGCGGAGTCCGGCACCGTGAAGGTGGACGGGGCGCCCGTCCGGCTGCGCAGCATCGGCGACGCCGTCGCGGCGGGGCTCGGCTACGTGCCGGAGGACCGGCTCACCCAGGGGCTGTTCCTCGAGAAGTCGATCGCGGACAACATGATCGCCGGCTCGCTGGACCAGCACCGCACGCGCTGGCGCACGCTGGACTCGCGCGCCGTGCGCGGCACCATCCAGCGGCTGTTCGCGCGGCTGCGGGTGAAGGCCCCGAACGTGCAGGCGCCCGTCCGCTCGCTGTCCGGCGGCAACGCCCAGCGGGTGGTGCTGGCCAAGTGGCTGGCGCGGCACCCGCGGGTGCTGATGCTCAACGGCCCGACGGTCGGCGTGGACGTCGGCTCGAAGGCCGAGATCCTCGACATCCTGCGCGCCGAGGCCGCCGACGGCACGGGCGTGCTGGTGATCTCGGACGACGCCCCCGAGCTGGTGGCGTGCTGCCACCGCGTGCTGGTGGTGCGCGGCGGCCGGGTGGTCGAGGTGCTGGAGGGCGACGACGTCGCCGTGGACACGATCCGGACGAAGGTGGCCGCATGAGCGCCCCCGCGCCGGGCCGGGCGACGCTGCTGCGGCGGCTGCGCGGCCCGAACAACGAGGGCGTGCTCGCCCTCATCCTGCTGGTGCTGGTGGTCGGGATGTCGATCGCCAACCCCACGTTCTTCACCCTGCCGACGGCGTTCTCGATCGTGCGCAGCTCGATCGTGCCGCTGATCTTCGCGCTCGGCGTGCTGCTGGTCATCATCTCCGGCGGCATCGACGTGTCGTTCGCGGCCATCGCCGTGTTCGCCGCGTACACGGCCGTGCACGTGCAGCTCGAGGGCGGGTTCGACCTCGGCCTCGCCGGGTCGTTCGTGCTGGCGCTGCTGCTGGGGGCGGCGCTGGGGTCGGTGAACGGGTTCCTCATCGCCCGGTTCCGGCTGCCGACGCTGATCGTCACGCTCGGCACGCAGGGCATCTTCAAGGGCGTGCTGCTCACCTACATCGGGTCGCGGTACATCGCCGACCTGCCGGGCGGCATGGCGTCGGTCTCGACGACCAACCTGTTCGAGGTCAGCACGTCCTCCGGGCGCGGCTACCTGCACGTGATGGCGGTGCCCGCCGTGCTGCTGGCGCTCGCGCTCGCGTGGGTGCTCAGCCGCACGATGTTCGGCCGCTCCGTGTACGCCATCGGCGGCGACGCCGAGGCCGCGCGCCGCGCCGGCATCCGCGTGGTCCGCACCCAGGTGTGGGTGTACGTGATCGTCGGGATGACGGCGGCCGTCGGCGGCATGATCTACATGATCATGGGCCGCTCGGCGAGCCCCCAGGAGCTGGTCGGCGACGAGCTCGACATCATCGCCGCCGTCGTCCTGGGCGGCGCGTCCATCTTCGGCGGCCGCGGCACCGTGGGCGGCACCGTCCTCGGCGTGCTGCTGGTGCAGGTCATCAACAACAGCCTGATCCTCGCCGGCGTGCCGAGCGCCTGGCAGCGGACCGCCGTCGGCCTGCTGCTCGTCGTCGGCGTCGGCGTGCAGGCCGTCGCCGCCCGCCGGTCCGCGAAGGCCGTCCGCGTCCACGACGAGCAGGTCCACGAGCCGCAGGAGGTGCGGGCATGAGCGCGCAGGACCCGAACCCGCTGCGGCGGGCCAACGACCAGGTGGACGCCGGCTGGTCCCGGCTGCTCGCCCGGGTGCAGGTGGACCGCAGCGCCCGCCGGATGCTGCTGCTGGTGGTCGTCGCGTTCGCGGTGTTCGCCGTGCTGAAGCCCGGCGTGTTCCTCAGCTCGATCAACCTGCAGAACATCGCCCTGGCGTCGCCGGAGATCGGCGTCATCGCGCTGGCGATGATGCTCGCCATGCTCACCGGCGGCATCGACCTGTCGCTGGTGAGCATCGCGAACCTGTCGGCGATCACGATGTCGACGATGTACACGGCGGTCGCGGCGTCCGACCCGGCCCGGGCCGAGCAGCTGTTTCCGCTGATCGTCCTCGTCGGGGTGCTCGTCGGCGTGGCCGGCGGCGCGGTGAACGGCCTGCTGGTCGCGGGCCTGGGCATCACGCCGATCCTGGCGACGCTCGGCACGATGCAGATCTACAACGGCATCGCGGTCGCGTGGACCGGCGGCAAGACGCTGTACGGCTCGCCGTCGCAGCTCACGTCGATCGGGCAGTCGACGGTCGGCGGGGTGCCGACGCTGTTCCTGGTGTTCGTCCTGGTGGCGGTGGCGCTCGCGGTGGTGGTCAACCGGACGCCGCTCGGCCTGCGGATCACCCTGCAGGGCGCCAACCCCACGGCGGCGCGGTACTCGGGCATCCGCTCCGGCAGCGTGCTGGGCGGGACCTACCTGCTCACGGGCCTGCTCGGCGGCATCGCCGGCGTGCTGTTCCTCGCCCGCAACCCCACGGCGTCGGCCGACTACGGCGCCTCGTACGTCCTGCTGGTCATCGTGATCGCGGTGCTCGGCGGCACCAACCCCAACGGCGGGTTCGCCACGGTGCTGGGCGTCGTGCTCGCCACGCTCACCCTGCAGATCGTGTCCAGCGGGTTCACCGCGGTGCGGCTGTCCGCGTTCGAGTACGCGATCGCCCAGGGCGTGATCCTCATCGCCGTCATGGTCCTCGACCAGGTCCGCTGGCGCCGGCGACGACGCCGGACCCCGCAGCCCGTCGCGGCCGCCGCCGCCTGACACCCACGGAAAGGTTCGTCATGAAGAAGATCATCAACAAGCCCGAGGACTTCGTCGACGAGATGATCGACGGCATCCTGCTGGCCCACCCCGACCTGGTGAAGACGCCGGGCGACGACCGCCGCATCCTCGTGCGGGCCGACGCGCCGGTCGCCGGGAAGGTCGGCATCGTCACCGGCGGCGGCTCCGGCCACCTGCCGCTGTTCAAGGGCTACGTGGGGCGCGGGCTGTGCTCCGGCGTCGCGATCGGCAACGTCTTCAGCTCGCCCAGCTCGCAGCAGGTGTTCGAGGCGACGAAGGCCGTCGACGGCGGCCGCGGCGTGCTGTACCTGTACGGCAACTACGGCGGCGACGTCTTCAACTTCGACCTCGCCGCGGACCTGGCCGAGCTCGAGGACATCGAGACCCGCACGGTCCTGGGCCGCGACGACGTGGCCTCCCAGCCGCGGGAGCGCAAGACGGACCGCCGCGGCGTCGCCGGCATCTTCTTCGCGTACAAGGCGGCCGGCGCCGCGGCCGAGCGCGGCGACGACCTGGAGCAGGTCGCGGCCGTCGCGGAGGACGTCGTCGAGCACACCGCGACGATGGGCATCGGCCTGTCGCCGACGATCCTGCCGACCACCGGGGCGCTCAGCTTCGACCTGCCGGACGGCGAGATGGAGATCGGCATCGGCATCCACGGCGAGCCCGGCATCCACCGCGGCGCCCTGGAGCCGGCGGACGCGATCGTCGACCGCATCGTCGGCGCGCTGGTCGCGGACCTGTCGCTCACCGACGGCGACCGGGTCGCGGTGCTCGTCAACGGCATGGGCGCGACGCCGCTCGAGGAGCTGTACGTCATGTACCGCCGCGTGCACGAGGTGCTGGCGGGCCTCGGCGTGCGGATCGAGAAGCGGTACATCGGCGAGTACGCCACCAGCCTCGAGATGGCCGGCGCCTCGATCTCGCTGCTCCAGCTCGACGACGACCGGCTCGCGCTGCTCGAGGCGCCCGCGGCGTCCCCGTTCTTCCAGGAGGTCTGACCCCGATGCACTCCGCAGAGCTGATCCGCGCCATCCAGGGCAGCCTGGGCGAGCTCGTCCAGCACGCCGACGAGCTGCGCGACCTCGACCAGGCGCTCGGCGACGGCGACCTCGGCATCACCGTGACGCTCGGCGCGCACGCGGTGATCGAGGCGCTGGACGCCCTCGGCCCCGAGGCCACGCCGTCGGAGATCGCCCGCACCTGCGCCAAGGCGTTCGCGAACGCGAACCCGTCCACGATGGCGGCGCTCGTCGCCGGCGGCCTGCTCGCCGGCTCGAAGTCCTGGGCCGACACGCAGGACGTGGACGTCGCCGCGGCCGCGCGGTTCGTCCGCGCGGCGGGGGACAACATCGCCCAGCGCGGCAAGACCACGCTGGGGGACAAGACGATCCTCGACGCGATCATGCCGGCCGCCGACGCCCTCGAGGCCGCGCCCGACGGCGCCGCGGGGCTCCCCGCCGCGATCGCCGCGGCCGAGAAGGCCGTCGTCGACACCCGCGAGCTGCAGTCCCGCCGCGGGCGGGCGTCCTGGCTGCAGGAGCGGAGCATCGGCCTGCAGGACCCGGGCGCCACCGCGATGTGGCGGTTTCTGGAGTCCTGGCAGAAGGCCGCGGACCGCACGGGGACGGCGGCGTCGTGAACGTCGCGGTGCTCGGCCTGGGCACGATGGGGTCCGGGATCGCCGAGAACGTCGGCGCCGCGGGGCACCGGCTCACGGTGTGGAACCGCAGCGCGGGACCGACGCCGGCCGGCGCGCGCCGGGCGGCGACGATCGCCGAGGCCGTGGCGGACCAGGACGTGGTGCTGGTGTGCGTCGCCGACGACGCGGCCGCCCGCGCGGTGGTGCTCGGCGACGACGGGGCGCTCGCGCACGCGGGCAGCGACACCGTGGTGGTCGACATGTCGACGATCAGCCCGGGCCTGTCCGACGAGGAGCACGCGCGGGCCGCGGCGGCGGGCGTGCCGTTCCTGGACGCGCCGGTGTTCGGCTCGCGCGGCGAGGCGGCGGCCGGTGGCCTGTGGGTGGTCGTCGGCGGTGACGCGGCGGTGCTCGACCGGGTCCGCCCGGTGCTCGACGCCGTCAGCGCCACCGTGCACCACCTCGGCCGGGCGGGCTCCGGCACCCGGATGAAGCTGGTCGGCAACCTGCTGGTCGCCGCGCAGCTGCAGTCCCTCGGCGAGGCCCTGGGCCTGGCCGCGGCGGCCGGGCTGGACCTGGACCGGGTGCTGGACGTCGTCGACGTGACCGACTTCCGCACGCCGATCTACTCCGGCGTCGGCCGGGCGGTCCTCGAGGGCGACTACACCCCGGCGTTCGCGCTGCGGCTCATGCGCAAGGACGCGGGCCTGATCCAGGAGCTCGCGGACGCCGTCGGCGCCCCGGTGCCGGGCGTCGCGGTGGCGACGGAGACGCTGGACGCCGCGCTCGACGCCGGGTTCGGCGACCTCAACGCGTCCGCGATGGTCCGGGTGCTCGCGCACCGGGCCGGGGTGGCGCTGGAGCGGGGCTGACGGACGGCCTGGTCGCGGCGGCGGCCGCGACCAGGCGCCCCCGCTGGACCGCGGGGGACCGGGCGGACAGGATGGCCCGCATGACCGAGACCGTCGCCGTCACCGGCGCCCTGGGCAAGGTGGGCCGGGCCGTCGTGCAGGACCTGCTCGCGCACGGGTACACCGTGCACGCCTCCGACGCCCAGGGGCCGTTCGGCGAACGCGCCGGCCTCGGCGTGGACGTGATGCGCGCGGACCTCACCGACTACGGGCAGGCCGTCGAGGCGCTCGGCGGCTGCACCGCGGTCGTCCACCTGGCGAACATCCCGCAGCCCGGGATGGAGTCGGCGCCCGACACGTTCAACCGCAACATGGCGGCGAACGCGAACGTGTTCCTCGCCGCGCAGCGGCTGGGGCTGCGCAAGGTCGCGTGGGCGTCGAGCGAGACCACGCTCGGGCTGCCGTTCGACGAGCCCCCGCGCTACGCCCCCGTGGACGAGGCGCACTTCCCGTACCCGACGTCCACGTACGCGCTGTCGAAGGTGCTGAGCGAGGACCTCGCGGCGCAGGTCTCGGCGTGGTCGGGCATCCCGTTCGTCGGGCTGCGGCTGTCGAACGTCTTCCCGCCGGAGGCGTACGCGCAGGTCCCGTCGTTCCACGGCGACCCCGCGCTGCGCCGCTGGAACCTGTGGGGCTACATCGACGTCCGCGACGCGGCCACGGCGTTCCGGCTGGCGATCGAGACGCCCACGTCCGGCTCGCAGAACGTCGTCGTCGCGGCGGCGGACACGATCATGGACACCCCGTCGGCGGACCTGCTCGCGGCGGAGTTCCCGGGCGTGGAGCTGCGCCGCGACGTGGGGGAGTTCGGCACCCTGCTGGCGATCGACGCCGCGCGGGAGCTGCTCGGGTTCGAGCCCGCGCACTCCTGGCGGGACGAGGTGGCGGCGCCCGGCGGCGGACCCGCCTAGCATCGGGACCGTGCCCACCCCCGACTTCGTCCTGGACCTGCGCGAGAAGATCGGCCACGACCTGCTGTGGCTGTCCGGGGTGAGCGCGGTCGTCGTGCGCCCGGCGGCCGGCGGCGGCGACGAGGTGCTGCTGGTGCGGCGCGCGGACGACGGGGCGTGGACGCCGGTCACCGGCATCATCGACCCCGGCGAGGAGCCGGCGGTCGCGGGCGCGCGCGAGGTGCTGGAGGAGACCGAGGTCGTCGCCGTGGCCGAGCGGCTGGCCTGGGTGCACGCGCTGCCGCCGATGACCTACGCGAACGGCGACCGCTCGCAGTACCTCGACCTGACGTTCCGGTTCCGCTGGGTGTCGGGGGAGCCCGGGCCCGGCGACGGCGAGAACTCCGAGGCGCGCTGGTTCCCGGTGGACGCGGTGCCGGAGATGTCGCCGGAGATGCAGGCCCGGATCGCGCACGCCCTGGAACCGCAGGAGGCGGCGCGCTTCACGGTGTGACGGCGGCGCGCCGGGCCGCGCGGCCCGCCTCGCGCCGCAGGGCGAGCAGCTCGCGGTGGAACGCGGCGCGCCGGCGCAGCCCCAGCGCGACCTCGTCCGCCGGCCCCGGAC
>JAEWGQ010000046.1 GCA_023388235.1 Actinomycetes bacterium
GCGGCGCCCACGGCGGCGGCGGCTTCGGCGGGGGCGGCCACGGCGGCGGCTTCGGCGGGGGCGGCGGCTTCGGTGGCGGCGGCCGCGGCGGCGGGTTCTGATCATGTTCGGCAGAGGCACGAGACGAGAGAGGCACGCGATGACCGAGAAGCAGAGCATCTTCGGCCGCATCACCCAGCTGGCGCGGGCGAACATCAACGCGCTGCTGGACCAGGCCGAGGACCCGCAGAAGATGCTGGACCAGCTGGTGCGCGACTACACGAGCTCCATCGCGGAGGCGGAGAAGGCGATCGCCCAGACGATCGGCAACCTGCGCCTGGCCGAGCAGGACTACAACGAGGACGTGGCCGCCGCCCGCGAGTGGGGCAGCAAGGCCCTCGCCGCGTCCGCGCGCGCCGACCAGTACCGGTCCGCCGGCGACGCCGCGAACGCCGACAAGTTCGACAACCTCGCCAAGGTCGCGCTCGGCAAGCAGATCACCGCCGAGGGCGAGGTCCGCGAGGCCGAGCCCCTGATCGCCTCGCAGCGCGAGACGGTCGAGAAGCTCAAGTCCGGCCTGGCCCAGATGAAGGACAAGCTCGGCCAGCTCAAGCAGCGCCGCGACACCCTCGTCGCCCGGCAGAAGTCCGCGCAGGCGCAGCAGACCGTGCAGACGGCCATCTCGTCCATCAACGTGCTCGACCCGACCAGCGAGATCGCCCGGTTCGAGGAGAAGGTGCGCCGCGAGGAGGCCCTCGCGATGGGCCAGGCCGAGATCGCGGCGTCGTCGCTCGACGCGCAGTTCGCGGAGCTCGAGGCGTCCGGCGAGGAGATCGAGATCGAGGCCCGGCTCGCCGCGCTGAAGTCCGGCGGCCAGCCGCACCAGCTCGGCAGCACCCCGGTCACGCCGCAGATCGAGGCCTGACCCCCCGACGCCGACGGCCCGGCCCCCTCGCGGGGGCCGGGCCGTCGTGCGTGCGGCGTCAGGCGGCGGTGCGGGTGGCGGCCGCCTCGAGCACCAGCGCGGCGAACGTGCGGGCGATGCGTGCGCCGTCGGCGGCGACCCGCTCGTCCGCGGCGGCCGCCGCGGCGTCCACCTGCGCGACGTCCTCGCCGGCCTGCTCCGCCCAGGACCGCAGGGTCGCGGGCGACGCCTCGGGGTGGAACTGCAGGCCCCAGGCGCGTGCGCCCACCCGGAACGCCTGGTACGGGTAGGTGCGGGACGCGGCGAGCCACGTGGCGCCGGCCGGGAGGTCGACGATCGCGTCCGCGTGCATGGTCGGCATCGGGGTGCTGCGGCCCTCGGCGGCGAGCTCGCCGAGCAGCGGGTCGCCCGCGGCCTCGGGGCGCCAGCGCAGCTCGACGATCCCGGACTCGCGCCCCGGGGGCGCCGCGACGTGCACGCGGCCGCCGGCGGCGACGGCCAGCAGCTGCGCGCCCAGGCAGATGCCGAGCGTGGGGACGCCGGCGGCGACGGCGTCGGCGAGCAGCGCGCGGGTCGCGGCGACGCCCGGCTCCTGGTCGTCGTGCGCGGACATCCGCCCGCCGAGCACGAGCAGGCCGTCGAGCTCGGAGGCGGGCCCGGCGTCCTCGCCCGCGTAGGCGCGGACGGTGCGGACGCGCGTACCCGCGAGGGCGGGGGCGAACCGGTCGAGGGGCGCCGCGGCGTCGAGCTGGACGACGGTGACGACGGGTGCGGGGAGGAGGTCGGCACTCACGGGGCAGCACCGTACCGTGGGCCGGCGGCGGACAGCGCACTCCCAGGAATCCTCCAGCCTCGGGGCGCACACTGGAGGCGTGACCGCCGCACCGCACACCCCCGAGGCCCGGCTCCTCGTCGTGGACGACGAGCCGAACATCCGCGAGCTCCTCGCCACGTCGCTCCGCTTCGCGGGCTTCGAGGTGCACGCCGCCGCCGACGGCGGCGCCGCGCTGCGCCTGGCGAAGCAGGTCCAGCCCGACCTGCTGGTCCTCGACGTGATGCTGCCCGACATGGACGGGTTCACCGTGACCCGCCGGCTGCGCGACAAGGGCCAGCACGTCCCGGTGCTGTTCCTCACCGCGCGGGACGACACCGCGGACAAGATCACCGGCCTGACGGTGGGCGGCGACGACTACGTGACCAAGCCGTTCAGCCTGGAGGAGGTCGTCGCGCGCATCCGGGCGATCCTGCGGCGCACCCAGGCCGGCGAGGTCGCCTCCGCGAGCCTGCTCACGTACGAGGACCTCGAGCTCGACGAGGACAGCCACGAGGTCCGGCGCGCCGGGCAGGTGGTCGACCTGTCCCCCACCGAGTTCAAGCTGCTGCGCTACCTGCTGCTGAACCCGGGCCGCGTGCTGTCGAAGGCGCAGATCCTCGACCACGTGTGGCAGTACGACTGGGGCGGCGACGCGAACATCGTCGAGTCGTACATCTCCTACCTGCGCCGCAAGGTCGACCAGGTGCAGCGCCCGGACGGCACGAAGGTCACCCCGCTCATCCAGACCAAGCGCGGGGTGGGGTACATGCTGCGCAAGCCGAGCGGGACGTGAGCGCCCCCGCCGAGCAGGCCGCGCCCGACGCCACCGCGCCCGACGACGACGGGGGCGCCCGCGGCGGCGCGCTGGGGCCCCTGCGCGCGCTGTGGGCGCGGACCCCGCTGCTCGCGCGGCTCGTGGGCATCACCACCGTGCTGCTGGCGACCGGCCTCGCCATCGCCGGCGCCACGACGACCACGCTGCTCTCGTCGTACCTGACGGGGCAGTTCAACGCGAAGCTCCGGGCGAACAACGAGACCTACAAGGACCAGGTGCGGGCCACGTTCCACCGGTACGGGTCGCTGGAGCCGCTGGACGCGCTGCTGTGGGGCGCCGACGACTACGCCCTGCAGGCCGAGATCTACGGGGAGCGCGTCGAGCGCGCGCCGGGGGCCGGCACGACCGAGCCCTACGGCACCCCGCACCTGCCGGACGTCGACGCCGACGACCTCTCCCGGGCGACGTGGTTCACCGTCGGCAGCGACGTCCGCGGGTCGGCGTGGCGCGGGATCATCACGCCGATCACCGTCGGCGACGACGTGGTCGGGTACCTGCTGTACGCCGAGCCGCTCGGCGACGTGCAGAGCACGGTCCGGCGCGCCGCCGTCGCCCTGTGGACCAGCGCCGTCGCGATCCTGGTGATCGGCGCGATCGTGGCGACGTGGGCGGTGCGGCGGTCGCTGCGCGGCCTGCGGGAGATCGAGACCACCGCGGCCCAGATCGCCGCCGGCGACCTGTCCCGGCGCGTCCCGCCGGCCCCGGAGACCACCGAGGTCGGGCGCCTGGGCGCGGCGCTGAACTCGATGCTCGGCCAGATCGAGGCGGCGTTCGACGACCGCACGCGGTCCGAGGAGCGCATGCGCCGGTTCGTCGCCGACGCCTCGCACGAGCTGCGCACCCCGCTGGCGGCCATCCGCGGCTACGGGGAGCTCTACCGGATGGGCGCGCTCACCGAGAAGGAGCAGGTGGACGACACCATGCGCCGGATCGAGCAGTCCGCGACGCGCATGGGCGGCCTGGTCGAGGACCTGCTGGCGCTCGCCCGGCTCGACGCCAACCGCCCCGGCCGCACCGACCCCGTCGACCTCGCGGTGCTCGCCACGGACGCCGCCCACGACCTGCGGGCGCTCGACCCCACCCGCGACGTGCGCGTCGGACCGCTCGCCGGCGGCACCGGCGGCCCGGCCGTCGTGCGCGGGGACGAGGCCCGGCTGCGGCAGGTGCTGGCCAACCTCATCGGCAACGTCGCGCGGCACACCCCCGCCGGGTCGCCCGCCGAGCTCGCCGTCGGCCGCGCCGGCGACCGCGTCGTCGTGGAGGTCCGCGACCACGGCCCCGGCATCGCCCCCGAGCACGCCGCCCGCGTGTTCGAGCGGTTCTACCGCGTGGACGCCTCCCGCACCCGGGAGGGCAACGGCACCGGCGGCGGCGCGGGCCTCGGCATGGCGATCGTCGCCGCGATCGTCGAGGCGCACCACGGCGAGGTCGCCCTGACCCGCACCCCGGGCGGCGGTACGACGGTCCGCGTGCTGCTGCCGGCGGAACCGCCCGCGCCGCCGGGCCGCCCGGCGGGCCCCGGGGACCAGCCGCCCGCGTGACGGACGCCACCCGCGCGACGGTCCGGGGCTGGGGCTACGATGGCCCGTCCGAGCAGGGTCGTCTGTCGCAGTGAGGCTGTTCCATGGGCGTCTACGACGCGCCACAGTGGTTGTTGTCCGCGTTCGTCCGGAGCGCGCAGGGGGCCGGTGCCACGGCACCGGTGGAGCGGATCAAGGAGGTCGGGGCCGCGCTCGTCGAGCGCTGGACCGGGCCGGGCCGCACGTACCACAACCTCCGGCACCTGACCGACGTGCTGGCCCGGGTGGACGAGCTGGCCGAGGAGACGCACGAGCCCGACCTCGTGCGCCTGGCCGCCTGGTACCACGGCGCCGTGTTCGACGCCGCGAACCCCGCGAGCTACGCCAACCGCGGCGGCGAGGACGAGGTCGCGTCCGCGCGGCTCGCCCGGGAGGAGCTCGGCGACCTGGGCGTCCCCGCGGAGCGCGTCGACCGGGTGCACCAGCTCGTCATCGCGCTCGTGCGGCACTCCGCCGACCCGACCGACTTCGACTGCGCCGTGCTGTGCGACGCCGACCTGGCGATGCTGGCCGCGGAGCCGCAGCGCTACAAGGCGTACCTGCACGACGTGCGCGAGGAGTACGCCGACGTCCCGACGCCGGACTACATCCGCGCGCGGCAGCGCATCGTGCGCAAGCTGCTGAACCGGCCCAGCCTGTTCGTCAGCCCGCTCGGGGCCGCCTGGGAGGAGCCGGCGCGGCAGAACCTCGGCGCCGAGCTGCACAAGCTGGACAAGGTGCTGGCCGCGCTCGACACCCCCGAGTCCCCCGAGTCCCCCGAGGCGGACGCCGCGGCCCCCGCGGACGCCGGGACGGACGCGGCGCCGGCGCGCGAGCCGCTGCCCCGCGGCGCCGGGGCGTGACGGTCCTCGTCGACCCGCCGCTCTGGCCCCGGCACGGCCGCCACTGGTCGCACCTGGTGAGCGACACGTCCCTCGACGAGCTGCACGCGTTCGCCGTCCGCGCCGGGCTGCCGCGCCGCGCGTTCGACCTGGACCACTACGACGTCCCCGACGAGCGGCACGCCGCCCTCGTCGCGCTCGGGGCCGAGCCGGTGTCCGCCGGCGAGCTCATCCGCCGCCTGCGCGCGTCCGGCCTGCGCGTGCCCGCCCGCGACCGCCCGCGCCGCTGACG
>JAEWGQ010000350.1 GCA_023388235.1 Actinomycetes bacterium
GCGGCCCGGGGCGGCGGTCATCGGGCGTCCTCCGCGGTGGTGGCGAGCGGGCCGGGGACGGCCGCGGCCCGCACCTCGACGACGGCGTCGGCGAGGGCGATCAGCGAGGGCCGGTGCGCGACCACCAGGACGGTGCGCCCGGCGTCCCGCAGCGCGCGCACGGTGTCGAGCACCACGCGCTCGCCGGCGGCGTCGAGGTGCGCGGTCGGCTCGTCCAGCACGACGACGGGCGCGTCCGACAGCAGTGCGCGCGTGAGGGCCACGCGCTGCCGCTGCCCGACGGACAGGCCGGCCCCGCCGCGGCCCAGGTCGGTGCGCCAGCCGTCCGGAAGGGTGGCGACGACGGCGTCCAGGCCCGTCAGGGCGGCGGCGCGGTCCCGGCGCGCGCGGGCGGCGGCGTCCAGGGCGTCGTCCTCGGCGCCCGCCACCAGCCGGGTCACGGTCGCGGGCTCCAGCACCGGGCGCTGCGGGAGCCAGGCGACCTGCCGCCAGTACGTGGCGGGGTCGAGGTCGGCGAGCGGCACGGTGCCGCCGGGGCCGGTGACCTCCACGGTCCCGGCGTCGGGCCGCAGCAGGCCGAGCAGCAGCTCGACCGTGGTCGACTTGCCGGCGCCGCTCGGTCCCGTGACCGCCACGGTCGTGCCCGGCGCGAGCTCCAGGTCGAGGTCCGCCGGGGCCAGCACGTCCCGCCCGGGGGCGCGCACGGTGACCCCGCGCAGCCGCACCGTCGCCGTGCGCAGGTCCGGGGCCGGGACGGTGCCCTGCGGGGCGACGGGCGTCTCGAGCACGCGGAACACCTGCTCGGCGGCCGCGACGCCGTCGGTGGAGGCGTGGAACTGCGCGCCGACCTGCCGCAGCGGCAGGTAGACCTCCGGGGCGAGCACGAGGATCGCGAGGCCCGTCACGAGGTCCAGCTGCCCGTACACGAGCCGCAGCCCGATGCCGACGGCGATCAGCGCGACGGACAGCGTCGTGAGCAGCTCCAGCACCATGCCGGACAGGAACGCGATGCGCAGCGTGCCCATCGTCGCGCGGCGGTGCGCGTCCCCGAGCGCCTGCACCCGGGCGGCCGGGCCGCGCTCGCGGCCGAAAGCGCGCAGCGTCGTCAGGCCGGCCACCAGGTCGAGCACCTGCGAGCCGAGCCGCTGCATGACGCGCAGGCCGCGCTCCGAGCGGCCCTGCGTGAGCTGCCCGATGAGCACCATGAAGATCGGGATCAGCGGGAGCGTCCCGGCGGCGATCGCGGCCGAGACCCAGTCCAGGTCGAGGATGATGACCAGCACCGCGGGGGTGACGGTCGCCGACAGCACGAGCTGGGGGAGGTACCGCACGAAGTAGGGCTCGAGCGCCTCCAGCCCGCGGGTCGCGAGCGTGACGACCCGCGTGCCCTCGCCCTCCGCGAGCCACCGGGGGCCGAGCGCGGCGGCGCGCGCGACGACCTGCTCGCGCAGCTCGGCCACGGCGCGGGTGGCCGCGCGGTGCGCGAACCGCTCCTGCACGCCGGTCGCCACCGCGCGCGCCGCCACGACGGCCGCCAGCCAGCCGATCTGCGGGAGCAGGTCGGTCAGGCCGGCGCCGTCGTGGGCGGCCGCCGCCAGCACGCGGGCCAGGAGCAGCGCCTGCGCGATGACGAGCCCGGCGGTGACGATGCCGAGCGACACCGTCAGGGCGAGGTACCCCCGGGCGGCGCGGGCGTAGCGGAGCAGGCGCGGGTCGAGCGGCTTCACGCGGTCGGTGGTCCCTCAGGCCCGCGTGGAGCCGTCGGGGGAGGTGCCGCCGTGCCCGGTGCTCGCGCCGGACCGGGCGGTCACCCGCGCGAACGTGAGGCCGGTGTGCTCCGGGATGTGGTCCGCGGAGATCCGCTTGCGGAACACCCAGTAGGTCCAGCCCTGGTAGAGCAGCACCACGGGGGTCAGGATCACGGCGACCCACGTCATCACGGTGAGCGTGTAGTGCGTGGACGACGCGTTGTCGACGGTCAGCGAGTTCGCCGGGTCGAGCGCCGGCATGACGTCCGGGTACATCGAGCCGAAGATCAGCACGACCGCCGCGACGATGGCCACGGCCGAGGCGATGAACGCCCAGCCCTCCCGCCGCACCCGGGTGGCGAGCACCAGCGCGACCAGCGCGCCCGCCGCCACGACCACGGCCGCCCAGGTCCACGCCACGGAGTAGCCGATCTGCGCCCACACGGCCCACGCGCCGGCCACCACGAGGGTGACGACCGAGAGCCGCGCGGCGAGCGCGCCGGCCTTCTCGCGGATCTCGCCGGACGTCTTGAGCGCCAGGAACACCGCGCCGTGCGTGAGGAAGATCAGCAGGGTGGTCGCCCCGCCCAGCAGGGCGAACGGGTTGAGCAGCGCGAAGAACCCGCCGACGTACTGGTGGTTCGCGTCGAGCTCGACGCCGCGCACCAGGTTGGCGAACGCCACGCCCCACAGCAGCGCCGGGACGTACGAGCCGACGATGATGCCGCGGTCGGCCCAGGCGCGCCAGGTGTCGGTGTCGATCTTGCCGCGCCACTCGAACGCGACGACCCGCATGATGAGCGCGAGCAGGATGAGCAGCAGCGCCAGGTAGAACCCGGAGAACATCGTGGCGTACCACTCCGGGAACGCCGCGAAGGTCGCGCCGCCGGCGGTGAGCAGCCACACCTCGTTGCCGTCCCAGACGGGGCCGATGGTGTTGATCATCACCCGGCGGTCCTTGTCCTTGCGGCCGAGGACGGGCAGCAGCATGCCCACGCCGAAGTCGAACCCCTCGAGGACGAGGTAGCCGGTCCACAGGACGGCGATGAGCAGGAACCAGAGGGTCGAGAGCTCCATGTCGGTCAGTCCGTCCGTCAGTAGGCGAACGACAGCGGGCGGTCCGCGGCGTCCGGGTCGTTGTCGGGCTGGTTGTCCGGGTTGTCGGGGCTGACGTCCTTCTCGGTGTCCGCGACGCCCTCGACGGCGTACCGCTTCATCAGCTTGAACCACACGACCATCAGGGCGCCGTACAGCAGGGTGAACGCGGCCATCGAGATGATGACGGTCGTGGGGGAGACGACCTCGGAGACGCCGCGCTGCGTGAGCAGCCAGACGCCGTCGACGCCGGTCGGGTTCGGGTAGACCACCCAGGGCTGGCGGCCCATCTCGGTGAAGATCCACCCGAACGCGGACGCCAGGAACGGCGTGGGGATCGCGATGAGGGCGATCCGGGCGAGCCACCGGTTGCCCGAGACCCGGCCCTTGCGGGTGAACCACAGCGCCGCCAGGGCGAGCGCCACGGATCCCGCCGCGAGGCCGATCATCAGGCGGAACGACCAGTACGTGACGGTGAGGTCCGGGATGTAGTTCACGCCGTCGCCGAACTGCTCCTCGTACCGCGCCTGGAGGTCCTCGACGCCCTCGAGCCGCGAGTTGAAGTCGTTGTTCGCGAGGAAGGACAGCAGGCCCGGGATCTGCAGGTAGTGGGTCACGCCCTCGCAGTCGTCGCTGAGGTCGCCCACGGCGAACAGCGAGAAGGCCGCCCCGTCCTCGGTCACGCACAGCGCCTCGGCCGCGGCCATCTTGGTGGGCTGCTGCTCGAACATGAGCTGGCCCTGCGCGTGGCCGGTGACGCCCAGGCCGATGCCGGCGACCAGCATGGTCACGACGCCCAGCATCACCGCCGGGCGGTAGACCGTGCGGGCCTTCTCGGCGTGGCCCTGGCGCACCAGGCGGACCATCCACCAGGCGGCGATGCCCGCCACGAAGGTGCCCGCCGTGAGGAACGCCGCGGTGATGGTGTGCGGGAAGGCCGCGAGCAGCGTGTTGTTCGTGAGCACGGCGCCGATGTCGACCATCTCGGCGCGCCCGGTCTCCGAGTTGAAGATGGTGCCCACCGGGTGCTGCATCCAGGAGTTCGCCGCGAGGATGAAGAACGCGGACAGGTTGGTCGCGATGGCGACGGCCCAGATGCACGCGAGGTGGATCTTCTTGGGCAGCTTGTCCCAGCCGAAGATCCACAGGCCGAGGAACGTCGACTCCACGAAGAACGCCGCGAGGGCCTCCATCGCGAGCGGGGCGCCGAACACGTCGCCGACGAACCGGGAGTACTCGGACCAGTTCATGCCGAACTGGAACTCCTGGACGATGCCGGTCGCGACGCCGATGGCGAAGTTGATCAGCATGAGCTTGCCGAAGAACTTCGTGAGCCGCAGCCACGCCTCGTTGCCGGTGCGCACCCAGAAGGTCTGCATGAGCGCGACCAGGGGGGAGAGCCCGATGGTGAGCGGGACGAAGATGAAGTGGTAGACGGTGGTGACACCGAACTGCCAGCGGGCGAGGTCGAGGGCTTCCATGGGCATCCGTCCAGGAGCAGGTGCGGTGGGGGGCCTTACGACCCAGGCGCGGGCCGTCCTCCGACGGTATTGCGCCTCGGTTCACAAGCCTAGGACAAAGGTCCCTCGATCTGACGTCCTGTCGTCTCGTCGTGACCGGCTTCACGAGCGTGATCTAGGGCACTGTGCGATACTGGCTCCGGCCTCCCGGGAACCACACACCCCGGGCGTCCACCGTGCCCGTCGCACCAGCGCAACGCGCTGCCAGGCGCCGCCGGCCGCGGGCGGACCCCACCAGGGTCCGCACGTGCCAGGCAGGCGATGGCGCCGAACGCCCGTGCAGCGGCCGACATCGACGACTTCCGTCGCCGCGGCATCGCGAGCGACGACCGACCGCCCGAGGGCGCCGCGGGTGTGGCCGGCGTACCCGGGCATGCAGGAGCACCACGCGTGACGCTCGACAACACCTCGGACAGCACCACCGCAGCAGCGACGACGGGCGGTGAGCAGGCCGCCGAGGAGGCGACCGCCGCCCGCCCCAGGCGCGCGACCCGGACCCGCGCCACCCGCGCGACGAAGGCCGCCGGCGCCCCGGACGCCCCGGCGGCGGAC
>JAEWGQ010000439.1 GCA_023388235.1 Actinomycetes bacterium
GTCGGGATGGCGGGATTCGAACCCACGACCTTCCGCTCCCAAAGCGGACGCGCTACCAACCTGCGCCACATCCCGTGCCGGCGATCCTAGTGGCGCGGGCTCCCGCGACGGAGCGGGTACCCTGGTCGCGCGGCCCGGCGTCCGGGCCTGCGCGGATGTAGCTCAATGGTAGAGCCCCAGTCTTCCAAACTGGCTACGCGGGTTCGATTCCCGTCATCCGCTCCCAGCGTCCCGGCAGTCCCGTGCACGGACACCTCCGAATCTCGCGTGGACACCAGCGCTCGGCGCAACTCGGCCGCTCCCACGCCGAACCGATTGGCATCTCCACCGGATCCGCACGTGAGGCTCGGCCTGTCCTCGGACGCGCCGACGATCTGTCGTCCTCTCCGGCGCGCGCAGCGTCCACACGGGACTCAGCGTGCGCCTCGCTCCGGACAGCCTCCCCTGAGTGACCGCGCCGCCGACTCCGGCGACAACGCAAATCCGTCACGAGTCACTTCAGAACCGGGCCTCCGTTGCCGATGCCAACTCAGAGAGGAAGGTGCAGTGCATCCCCAACAAGACGACGGCACCCGCTCGAACCTGAGCGCAGGACGAGGACCGAGCGCTGGCCCATCCGGCGATCCCGACTCGGTCGCCCGGAGGGACCCTCAGACCCCCCCGAAGGCGGGGAACTCCCTCGTCGGATACTCAAAGTCCTCCGGGCGGAGTCGCGCTCTCGCACGAGCACGGCCGCTTCTCTCCGGTAGGGGACGCGGAGCAGCCATCACGGCTGGCCCATCGACGCGTCGCCTCCCTTCGATCGGCGCGCACGGGAACCCTACGGTCGCTTCAGCAAGGAAGGCAGGAGCAGCCCTGAGCATCAAGAAATCTGTCATCGGCTCCGGGACCCTCGTCGTCGCGCTCGTGGCAGTGGGTGCGCTTGCCTCCTGCTCGAGGGACAGCGGCGCGACTCCCGACCCGACCCCCTCGGTCTCGGTGACGCCGACGGAGAGCCCGATCCCCTCGGAGACCGAGGCTCCCGCGACCGACCCGGCGAACACCGAGATCGTCGCGGACCAGTTCTCGCAGGTCATCGACGGTGTCCTCTACCAGGGCACGGAGAAGGCGCCGGTCCGCATCGGCACGGACACCCCGGGTCAGCCGCCCGCCGCTGAGGCGACGATCCCCGAGATCGACCCGAACACCCTGGATGCCGGCCCTGTTGCGGACGGGGCGCGCGCCGCGGACAAGTACCTGGTCCTCATCGCGGACAACTACACCGACGGCGTCGGTGGCACCGCGGGAGGCACGCTCCGCGGCTACGGGTGGATCGTCTACCAGACCAACGCGTACGGCAACTTCAGGGGCCTGAACCAGCAGGGCAACACCTCCGGCGAGCCGTTCCCCACGATCGAGGCGGCCTCGGCAGGCCCCTTCACCGTCGACGGTCGGGTGCTGGACCGCGCCGAGTACGTGGTCCGGCACGCGTCGGCCTTGTAGCAGCGCCGGCACAGGACGACGGGGCGCCTGGGACGTCTCCGTGGTTCCGAGCTTTCCGGGACTCGTCACGGCGTCGTACTCCAGGACCCTCCCTGCGGATCGGAGTCAGGGCTCGTCGAGGCGCCGAACCGCTCCGGCCTAGGCTCGCGGGCATGGCCACCGTCCTCCTCGTCCGCCACGGCCGCACGACGGCCAACGCCACCGGCCTGCTCGCCGGGCGCACCGCCGGGGTCCGGCTCGACGCCGTGGGGCGCGACCAGGCCGCCCGCACCGCCGCCCGGGTCGCGGACGTCCCGCTCGTCGCGGTGGTGACGAGCCCGCTGGAGCGGTGCCGGCAGACCGCCCGCGCGCTGGTGGCGGCCCAGACCGCGCCGCCGCGGACGCGGGTGGACGGGCGGCTGAGCGAGTGCGACTACGGCACGTGGCAGGGCCGGGCGCTGGCGGACCTCGCGCAGGAGCCGCTGTGGGCGACCGTGCAGCAGCAGCCGAGCGCGGTGACGTTCCCCGGCGGCGAGTCGCTGGCGGCGATGCAGGCGCGCGTCGTGGCCGCGGTGCGCGAGACGGACGCCGCGGTCGAGGCGGAGCACGGTCCGGGCGCGGTGTGGGCGGCCGTGACGCACGGCGACCTGGTCAAGGCGGTGCTCGCGGACGCGCTCGGCATGCACCTGGACCTGTTCCAGCGGATCGTCGCCGGCCCGGCCTCCGTGTCGGTCGTGCGCTACGGCCCGCACCGGCCGGAGGTGGTCGCCACGAACACCGACGCCGGGGACCTGTCGTGGCTGCGCGCGGCCGCGCCGGCCGGGGACGCACCCGTCGGTGGCGGCGCCGGCCCCGCCCGCGACGGTGTCGGCCCGCGCTCCTAGCATGGGGGCATGCCCATGCTCGTCCACGAGTACGACTGGCCCGACCGTGCCGTGATCGGCACCGTCGGCGCGCCCGGCTCCCGCACGTTCTACCTGCAGGCCCGCGCCGGCTCGCGCGTCACGAGCGTCGCGCTGGAGAAGGAGCTGTCCGCCAGCCTCGCGGAGAAGATCGACGAGCTGCTGGACGAGGTGTGGTCCGGCAGCGACGCCGAGCGCGCGGACCTGGACCGGGCGGCGCGCGAGCTGCTCGACGACGGCCCGCTGGACCAGCCGGTCGAGGAGGACTTCCGCACCGGCCAGCTCCGGCTGTCCTTCGACGAGCGCACCGCCCAGGTCGTCATCGAGGCGTACCCGCTCATCGAGGCCGAGAGCGAGGAGGAGGCCGAGGCGCTCGCCGCGACCGAGCCGCCGGAGGCCCTGGTCGTCCGGCTGCCGGTGGGGCTCGCCCGGGCGTTCGCCGAGCGCACCCGCCGCGTCGTCGCCGCGGGCCGGCCGACGTGCCCGCGGTGCGGGGAGCCGGTGGACCCCGAGGGCCACGACTGCCCGGCCGACGACCCGCAGTGACGGATCCCGACCTCGACGGGCCGCTCGAGGTCGTCGGCCGCATCACCACGGCGTCGAACGCGACGTTCCTCGCCCGCGTGGGCGACGTGCGCGTGGTCTACAAGCCGGTCGCGGGCGAGAAGCCCCTGTGGGACTTCCCCGACGGGACGCTCGCACGCCGTGAGGTCGCCACGTACGCGGTGTCCGAGACGACGGGGTGGGGTGTCGTCCCGCGCACGTGGCTGCGGGACGGGCCGCTCGGGCCCGGGATGGCGCAGGTGTGGCACGAGCCCGACGACGGGCAGGACCCGGTGGACGTCGTGCCCGCGGACGCCGTGCCCGGCACGGGCGTGCGGGCGGTGCTCGAGGGCGCCGACGAGGCGGGCCGCCCCGTGGTGCTCGTGCACGAGGACTCCCCCGCCCTGCGGCGGATGGCCGTGCTGGACGTGCTGCTGAACAACGCCGACCGCAAGGGCGGCCACGTGCTGCCGCTCCCCGGCGGGCGCCGGCTCGGCGTGGACCACGGCGTGACGTTCCACGTCGAGCCGCGGCTGCGGACCGTGCTGTGGGGGTGGGTCGGCGACCCGCTCACCGCGGACGAGCGGGCGGGCGTCGAGCGGGTCCTCGCCGGCCTCGACGGCGACCTCGGCGCGACCCTCGCGGCGCTGCTCGCGCCGGAGGAGGTCACGGCCCTCGCCGACCGGTGCGCCCGCCTGCTGCGCGAGGCGCGGTTCCCCGGCCCGGAGGGCGACATGCCCGCCGTGCCGTGGCCGCTGTTCTAGGCGCCCGCCCGCGCGGTCACCCGCGCGCCAGCGTCGTGTCGAGCCACCCCGTCACCTCGTCCAGGTAGCGCGTGCGCGCCGGCAGCGGCGACAGCGCGAGGTCGTGCGCTCCCCCGGCGACCTCGACGGACGTGACGTCCGGGCCGAGCCGCGGGGCCAGGCGCCGCATGTCCGCGGGGTCGAGCACGGAGTCCGTGGTGAGCAGCCCGTCGTGCCACCGGTCGTCGGGGCCGCTGGCGTCGGACGCGAGGACGAGCACCGGCACGTCGATGCTCAGCCCGCGGGCGACCTCGGCGTGCCCGCGGCGGACGGCGCGCACGAAGCCCGCGCGCACCGGGAACCCGCCGTGCGGCTTCCAGGCGAGGTCGTAGGTCCACTCGCCGCCCGAGCCGGCGTGCAGGGCCTGGCCGTAGTGCGGGCCGAGGTGCGAGACGACGAGCCGCGGCGCGACGACGCCGACCACGTGCACCAGGAGCCAGGTCAGCGCGGTGCGCTCGAGCACGGACCCGCGCAGGTCCAGCCACGGGCTGTTGAGCACGACGGCGTCGACGAGCCCGCGGCCGCGGCGGTGGTGCGCCCACAGGGCGGCGATCAGCCCGCCGGTGGAGTGGCCGAGCAGCACCACCTCGTCGTGCTCGGCGCGCACCAGGCGGACGGCGGCGTCGAGCTCCTCGGCGTAGGTCGCCAGCGAGCGGGTGTCGTTCGGCTCGCGGCCCGGACGGATGGAACGCCCGTAGTCCCGCAGGTCCACGGCGTACAGGTCGTACCCGCGCGCGGCGAGCGCGTCGGCGACGTGCGTCTGGAAGAAGTAGTCGACGAACCCGTGCACGTACAGCACGGCGGGCCGGGTGCGGTCGGCGCCGGCGTCGCGCCGGTGCACCAGGGTGGCGACGGCCGGCCCCTGGTCGTCGGGCCGCAGGTGCAGGGTGCGCTGCACCCAGTCGCCGCCGAGCACGTCCGGAACTGCCTCGTCCACGTCCATGCCCGGCATCGTGCCACCGCCGCGGCGGTCCGCGCGCCCTCGCCACCGGTGGCGGTGCCGCCCGCGTCGGCGCACGGTGGAGGGGTGACCAGCGGCCCGCCGACCTGCGCCGTCACCCGGACGGGTGCCCCGGGGCATCTTTGTGGCCGCTCGCGCGTTGGGGCTACTGTCGGGCCTGTCGGCCACGACGCCGACCTGACGGGAGAGGGAGCCGGGCATGCGCGTCACCGCGTCGAGCACCGCACGCCCCTCGCTGCGCCCCGCGGCCGCCTGGGCCCCGCGCACCTGTCGCTGTCTGTAGAGCGCTGGCCGTCCCGCCGCGCGCGCCGAGGCCCTGCCGCCCGGACGCCGCCGGGCCAGCGCTCGCCCCGTCGGTGCCGGCCCGCGCCCGCACCGTGACCGTGCAGCACACCCCCACCCCACAGGACGGACGGACACCGGACATGGCACGCATCTACGACGACGCGACGAAGCTCATCGGCAACACCCCGCTGGTGCGGATCAACGCACTGGCCGAGGGCGCCGGCGCGACGATCGTCGGCAAGCTCGAGTTCTACAACCCCGCGAGCTCGGTCAAGGACCGCATCGGCGTCGCGATCGTGGACGCCGCGGAGGCGTCGGGCGAGCTGAAGCCGGGCGGCACGATCGTCGAGGCGACCAGCGGGAACACGGGCATCGCGCTGGCGTTCGTCGGCGCGGCGCGCGGGTACGACGTCGTGCTGACGATGCCGGAGTCGATGTCGAAGGAGCGCCGCGCGCTGCTGCGGGCCTACGGCGCCGAGCTCATCCTCACCCCGGCGGGTGAGGGCATGAAGGGTGCGGTGAACCGCGCGAACGAGATCGTCGCCGAGCGCCCGGGGGCGGTCCTGGCCCGCCAGTTCGCGAACGAGGCCAACCCGGCGATCCACCGCCGCACGACGGCCGAGGAGATCTGGGCCGACACCGACGGCGAGGTCGACATCCTCGTCGCGGGCATCGGCACGGGCGGGACGATCACGGGCGTCGGGCAGGTGCTCAAGGAGCGCAAGCCGGGCGTGCAGGTCGTGGGCGTCGAGCCGGCCGAGTCGCCGATCCTCAACGGCGGGCAGCCCGGGCCGCACAAGATCCAGGGCATCGGCGCGAACTTCGTGCCGGAGATCCTCGACACCGACGTCTACGACGAGATCATCGACGTCGACGCCGACACGGCCGTGGCGGTGGCGCGCCGGGCCGCCAAGGAGGAGGGCCTGCTCGTGGGCATCTCCTCGGGTGCCGCGCTGCACGCGGCCGTCGAGCTGGGCAAGCGCCCGGAGAACGCCGGGAAGCTGATCGTCGTGATCATCCCGTCGTTCGGCGAGCGCTACCTGTCCTCGATCCTCTACGCCGACCTCCTCGACTGAGCGGACGACCATGACCTCCACCACCCGACTGCCGCGTCCGGGCGACGCGGCCGTGCCCGGCCCGCGGGGCGTGCCCCGCCCGGCCGCGCCGGACGCCCGCCCGCCGGC
>JAEWGQ010000440.1 GCA_023388235.1 Actinomycetes bacterium
TGCCGGCGGGGTGCCGGGCGGCGCGCGGTCGCGGGGCCGGCAGGTGCGGCGCCGGTGCGGGCCGGACGGGGTGCGTCAGGCGGCGGTGCGGGCGCGGCGGCAGCCGGGGCGACAACAGCGACAGGAGGCCGGCATCGGCAGGCCCGGGCGCTGGGTCGTGCGCAGGTGCATCGACCGGGCCACGGGCCGCCTCCTCTCCGTTGTCTCACACAGCGAGACGTGAGCGTTCACGCCTCGGGATCGGCACGACAGTAGCGGGCGCGGGCACGCCGGGACAACCCGCGGCGCGCGGGATCTCGCCCCCTGGGACGGACGGGGCCGCCGGGACTCAGTCCTGCGCCAGCACCCGGGCGATCTCCGGCAGCTGGTCCGGCGCGGCCTGGGCGACGAGCGTGGTGACCGCGGTGTCCCGCCAGGCGGCCGCCTGCGCCCGCACGTCGTCCGCCGTCCCGACCAGCGCCACGTCGCGGACGAGCTCCGTGGGGACGGCGGCCGCCGCCCGGGCGCGGTCGCCCGCGAGGTAGTGCGCCTGGATCTCGGCGCACGCGTCCGCGTACCCGAGGCGCGCCAGGGCGTCCGCGTGGAAGTTCGCGCCCCGCGCGCCCATGCCGCCCGCGTACAGCGCGACGAACGGCCGCACCACGTCGGCGGCCCGCTCCACGTCCGGCCCGAGCACGACCGGGACCGTCGCGGTCACCTCGAACTCCTCGACGGGCCGCGTGCCGGCCGCGCGCCGGGCGAACCCGTCGGCCAGGCGCTCGCGGAACTCGGCGTCCAGGCGCGGCGTGTAGAACAGCGGCAACCAGCCGTCCGCGACCTCGGCGGCCAGGGCGATGTTGCGCGGCCCCTCCGCGGCCAGGTGGATCGGCAGGTCCGCCCGCAGCGGGTGCACGGTGGACCGCAGCGCCTTGCCGAGCCCGGAGCCCTCGCCGGCGGGCAGCGGCAGGCGGTAGAACGCGCCGTCCGCGCGCACGGGCGCCTCGCGCCGCAGCACGTCGCGGACGACCGCGACGAACTCCCGGGTGCGGGCCAGGGGCCGCGGGTAGGGCAGGCCGTACCAGCCCTCGACGACCTGCGGGCCGGACACCCCGAGGCCGAGGACGAACCGCCCGCCGGACAGGTGGTCCAGCGTCAGCGCGGCCATCGCCGTGGCCGTCGGCGTGCGGGCCGCGATCTGCGCCACGGCCGTGCCCAGGCGCACCCGGGACGTCGCCGACCCCCACCAGGCCAGCGGGGTGAACGCGTCCGAGCCGTACGCCTCCGCCGTCCACACCGAGTCCAGCCCGAGCGCGTCGGCCGCGCGCACCGCCTCCGCCGCCCCGGGCGGGGGACCCGCCGACCAGTAGCCGGTGTGGTACCCGAGACGCATGCCGCCCTCCTCCGGCGGCTCGCCGGTGAGCCGCACCCGGCCCATGCTGCCCGATCGCGCCGCCGGGCGCGGGGGGAACCGCCGCGGTCGCCCGGTCGCCGGCGGTCAGGCGGTCGTGCGCTCGCGGTCGGCCAGCGTCGCGAGCAGGGCCGCGCCGGTCGCGGCGTCGTCCACCGTGACGACGAACCGGCGCCCGCCCGTGCGCTCGACCTCGAGGGCCTCGCCGCGGCGCAGCACGTACCCGACCCGGCCGCCGGCGCCCACCCGCACGCCCCACCCGCCGAAGTCCCCGAAGGGCCGGACCTGCACGACCGCGACGCCGACGACCTCGTCCAGCGGGACGTGGTACCGGGGCCAGCCGAGCGGTGAGCGCGCGGTCAGGCCGGCGCGGTCCACGGTCACGCGCACGACGGCCGTGCTGGCGGCGAGCGCGACGAGCGCGACCGTCAGGCCGAGCATCCAGGGCAGGTGCTGCGCGAGGGCCTGCACCCCGATCCCCACGGCGACGGCGCCGCCGATCCCGATCGCGACGCGGCTGACGACGCGCCCGGTCCACACCGCGCGCTCGTGCGCGCCGAGCGGCACGCGCGGCCCCGCGACCGGCCCGGCGTCCGTGGCGGGCACGTGCGGGTCCCCGGGCACCAGCAGCGCGCAGACCGCGCCCACGCCGGCGCCCGCGGCGATCGCCACCATGATGACGGGGTCGACGTCCGGGGTCAGGGCGGCGTCGGCCAGCCCGCGCTGCACGGCGAGCATCCCGCCCACCAGCACGGACCCGAACACGGAGATCCCGGTGGCGAAGCCCACCGCGAGCCGCCGGGTCACCGACTGCCGGCCGGCGAGCACGGCGAGGAGCCAGCCGCCGAGGGCCAGCGGGCCGAAGGCGCCGACGAGCAGCCACACCTGGCTCTCCACCGACCCGAACCCGTCGGGCCCCTCGGGCTGGAAGTGGATCGCGACCGGGTCCGGCAGGTCGGGGCGCCACGACAGCACGAGCAGGGCCGTCGCGACCAGGACGGCGGCGGAGGGCACGAGGGAGAGCAGCGTGCTCGCGCCGCGGTGCGGGACGGGCGTGCGGGTGGTGGTCATCGATCCTCCTGCGAGGCCAGGGCGTCCTTGACGAGCCCGAGCGTGGTGCCGGGCGCCAGCCCCCGGCGGCGGGCGGCGCGCACGAGCGCCGCGACGGCGTCCTGCACGGGCCCGAGGTCGTCCGCGGCGCGCTCCGCGACGACGGCGCCGCGCCCGCGCCGCAGCTCGATCAGGCCCTCGTCGCGCAGGTCCTGGTAGGCGTGCAGCACGGTGTGCAGGTTCACGTCGAGCGACCGCGCGAGGTCCCGCGCGGCGGGCAGCCGGGTGCCGGGTGCCAGCTCGCCGCGCAGCACCGCGCCCCGGACCTGGGTCGCGAGCTGCGCGAACAGCGGCTCGGACGAGGTCGGGTCGATGCGGAACAGCACGCGATCACCCTAGTTGTTTGATGACAACTAGAACAACTCACCGCGGCGACATCCGCGACCTCTACTGTGTGCCCGGGGTCGCGGGACGCGACCGTCACCCGCACGGAAGGACGCCCGCATGCCCGGCGCAACCCACCACATCGCCCTGGTCGCGCACGACAACAAGAAGGCCGAGCTGCTGCGCTGGGCCGAGTTCAACCGCGGCACCCTCTCCCGGCACCACCTGTACGCCACGGGGACGACGGGCACGATGCTCGAGTACGAGCTGGGGCTGCCCGTCACGCGGCTGCTCTCGGGCCCGGTCGGCGGCGACCAGCAGATCGGCGCCAAGATCGCCGAGGGCGTCATCGACATGCTCGTGTTCTTCTGGGACCCGCTCGAGCCGCAGCCGCACGACCCCGACGTCAAGGCGCTGCTGCGCATCGGCGCGGTGTGGAACGTCCCGATGGCGAGCAACCGGGCGACGGCGGACATGCTGATCTCCAGCCCCATGCTCGCCGAGCCGTGGACCGGCCGCCCCGAGCTCACGCCGCGCGGGTGGGACGGCAGCGCGCCCACCGCCTGAGCGGGCGGCGGGCGCGCGGGACGCGTCAGATGTAGATCGCGGGGTCGTCGACCTCGGGCTCCGGGGGAGCCGAGGGCGGGCGCTGCCGGATCCTCGCCGGCACGCCCACGGCGACCGCACCGGGCGGCACGTCCGTGAGCACGACCGCGTTCGCGCCGATCTGCGCGTCGTCGCCGATCCACACCGGGCCCAGCACCTTCGCGCCCGCCCCGACGACCACCCGGTCGCCGACGGTCGGGTGCCGCTTGCCGCGCGTCATCGTCTTGCCGCCCAGCGTCGCGCCGTGGAACAGCACCACGTCGTCGCCGAGCACGGCGGTCTCGCCCACGACCACGCCCATGCCGTGGTCGATGAACAGCCGGCGCCCGACCGTCGCCGCCGGGTGGATCTCCACCCCGGTGACCGCGCGGGACGCCTGCGACAGCAGCCGGGCCGGCAGGCGCAGGCCCGGGTGCCGCCACAGGCGGTGCGCCACCCGGTGCACCCACACGGCGTGCAGGCCCGGGTAGGCGAGCGCGACCTCCACCCCCGACCGCGCGGC
>JAEWGQ010000027.1 GCA_023388235.1 Actinomycetes bacterium
GTCGTGCGCGGGCGGTGCGCCGGCCGTGCGGCGGTCAGGACGCCAGGGCCGCCAGCAGGTCCCGGCACGCGCGCTCGCACTCCCGGCACGCGCGGGCGCACACGGCGCAGTGCTCGTGCATCCCCGCGTGCCGCTCGCACTCCGCCGCGCACGTCCCGCACGCGGCGGCGCACAGCTCGACCGTGGCGCGCAGCAGCTCCCCGGCCGGCTTCCCCTCGACGCCAGGCGCGCCGCCCGGCGCCCGCACCCGGGCCAGGTCAGCCCGCGACGGTCGCGTGCCGCAGGTCCGGCTCCAGGTAGATCACCCGGGCGATGGGCACCGCCGCCCGCACCCGCTGCTCCGCCGCGTCGATGGCGTCGGCCACGTCGACCGCGGACGCCGTCGCGGCGATCTCGATCTTGGCCGCCACCAGCAGCTCCTCCGGGCCGAGGTGCAGCGTCCGCAGGTGGATCACCGACGGCACGCCCGGGCCGACGAGCGCCGAGCGGATCGCGGCCACGTCCGCGCGGCTGGCGGACTCGCCCAGCAGCAGGCTCTTGGTCTCCACGGCGAGCACGGCGGCGATGAGCACCAGCAGCACGCCGATCGCGGCCGACCCGACGGCGTCCCAGCGCCCGTCGTGCGTCGCCAGCGTCATCGAGACGCCGAACAGCGCGAGCACCAGGCCGATCAGGGCGCCGAAGTCCTCCAGCAGCACCACCGGCAGCTCCGGGGCCTTCGCGGTGCGGATGTACGACACCCAGCCCTGGTCGCCGCGGGTGTGGTTCGCCTCGCGGATGGCCGTCCGGAACGAGAAGCCCTCCATGCCGATCGCGGCGAGCAGCACGGCGATGGGCACCCACTGCCACGACTCGATCGGGTGGGGGTCGCTGAACTTGTGCCACGCCTCGTACAGCGCGAACAGGCCGCCGAGGCTGAACAGGACGATCGAGACGATGAACGCGTACATGTACCGCTCGCGCCCGTACCCGAAGGGGTGCTCCTCGTCCGCCCGGCGCTGCGCCCGCCGGCCGCCGAGCAGCAGCAGCACCTGGTTGCCCGAGTCGGCCACCGAGTGCACCGACTCGGCCAGCATCGAGCTCGACTGGGTGAGCAGGAACGCGACGAACTTCGTCACCGCGATGCCGAGGTTCGCGGACAGCGCGGCGATGATCGCCTTCGTCCCGCCTCCGTGAGCCATGCCGGTCCTCCCGCTGGTCAGCGCCGGGAGACCGCGGCCGCCCGGGGACGCCGAGCGGCGACCCGAGCGGAGATGCTAGACCTCGCGCGCCTCGTCGGCGAGCAGGACGGGGATCCCGTCGCGCACCGGGTAGGCCAGCGGGCGCTCCGGGTCCGTGGACACGAGCTCGGGCTGCCCGCCGGGGCCGACGCCGTCCACGAGGGTGGCGCCGGTGACGGGGCAGCGCAGCAGCTCGCGCACCCAGGGGGCGAGCCCGGTGGTGTCGGTCATCAGGACTCCTGCCGCACGAGCGCGAGCACGTCGTCGCGCACCTTCTCCATGATGTCCTCGTCCGCCGCCTCGACGTTCAGGCGCAGCAGCGGCTCGGTGTTCGACGCGCGCAGGTTGAACCACCACTGCGGCGTGCCGTCCCAGTGCGACACGGTGAGGCCGTCGAGCTCGTCGACCGTGACCGGGCCGGCGCCCTGCTGCTCGACGTACGCCTCGACCACGCGGGCGCGGGCGGCGGCCACGTCGGCCACGCGCGAGTTGATCTCCCCCGACGCGACGTACGGCTGGTACTGCTCGGCGAGGGCCGACAGCGGGTGCGGCTGGCCGCCCAGCGCCGCCAGCACGTGCAGCGCGGCGAGCATGCCGGTGTCCGCGAAGAAGAAGTCGCGGAAGTAGTAGTGCGCGGAGTGCTCGCCGCCGAACACCGCCTGCGACTCGGCCATCTGCGCCTTGATGAACGAGTGGCCGACGCGGGTGCGGACCGCCTTCGCGCCCGCCGCCGTGACCAGGTCCGGCACGACCATCGACGTGATGAGGTTGTGGATGACCGTCGGGGTGCGGCCCGCCGCCTTCTCCCGCTCGATCTCGCGCAGGCCCACGAGCGCCGTGATCGCCGACGGGCTGACGGGGTCGCCGTGCTCGTCCACCACGAAGCAGCGGTCCGCGTCGCCGTCGAACGCGAGCCCGATGTCCGCGCCGTGCTCGACGACGGCCTTCTGCAGGTCGCGCAGGTTCTCCGGCTCCAGCGGGTTGGCCTCGTGGTTCGGGAACGTGCCGTCCAGCTCGAAGTACAGCGGCACGACCTCGAGGGGCAGCTCGGGCAGACCGGCGCCGGTGCCGAGCACGGCGGGCGCGGTGAAGCCGCCCATGCCGTTGCCCGCGTCGACGACGACCTTGAGCGGGCGGATGCCGGACAGGTCCACCAGCGAGCGCAGGAACGCCGCGTAGTCGGCGAGCAGGTCCTGCTCGGTGACCGTGCCGGTCGCGCCGTCCCCGGCCGGGACGCCGTCGCGCAGGTACTCCGCGGCGAGGTCGCGGACGCGGGACAGGCCCGTGTCCTGGCCGACCGGGCGCGCACCCGCGCGGCACAGCTTGATGCCGTTGTACTGCGCGGGGTTGTGGCTCGCGGTGAACATGGCACCCGGGACGCCGAGCGACCCGGACGCGAAGTACAGCCCGTCGGTCGAGCACAGCCCGATCCGCACGACGTCCACCCCGCGCGCCGCGAGGCCGTCCGCGAACGCGCCGACGAGCTCGGGGCCCGAGGGCCGCATGTCGTTGCCCACGACGACGCGCGGGCGCGCGCCCTGCGGTGCCTCCGGCAGCACGACGACGTCGGCGAACGCCGCGCCGATGGCCCGCGCCACCTCCGCGTTCAGCTGGTCGGGGACCGTGCCCCGGACGTCGTACGCCTTGATCAGGCCGGTCAGGTCGGGCAGCGCGGTCTCAGGCACGGCGTCACGCTATCCCATCGCCGTCCCGTGCGGTGGCGACCGGGACCCGCTCCCGGGCCGGGTCGGGACGGCTGCGGCGCCCTCCCCCGGGCCGCCGGCGGGCGGGTCAGCCGCGGGCCGAGCGCCGCACGACCTCGTCGCGCGGCAGCGACGAGCCGTCCCCGTCGAGCGGGAACCACGCCCGGTGCTCGCAGTCGTGGCAGGACACGAACGTCACGTCGGTGCCGTCCGCGAGCGCGAGGTGCAGCCGGGTGAGCCGCGCGGACCCGCAGGCCTCGCACGTCGCCGTGCCCGGGGCGTGCCGGGCCGCGGGCATGCTGAGCGACCCGAGCGGCGCGGCCTCCGGCTCCGCGCGGCGCGTGCGGCGCCTCCCCGTCGAGCCGCCCCCCGCGGTCGCCACGGCGGTCAGTCCTCCTC
>JAEWGQ010000087.1 GCA_023388235.1 Actinomycetes bacterium
GGCTGCGGGTCACCGAGGCCGCGCTGCTCGCGTGCGGCGTCGTCGCCCTCGCGGTGCTCGCGGCGCTCGCGCTCGGTGCGGTGACGGGGGCGGGACCGGACGTCGGCACGCGCGCCGCGGCGGTCGCCGCGGGCACGGCCGCGTTCACGGTCGTCGAGGTCGTCAACTACCGGTGGGTGCAGGTCTCGGCGCTCGGGTGGACGGCGTGGGCACGCGGACGCGTCGTGCGGCCGCAGCTCGCGCGCGAGCTCGACCGCCACGCGCGGCGACAGGTGAACTGACGCCGACCTGTCAGCCGAGCCCGAGCCCGAGCCGACCCGTCAGCTGAAGCCGATCGCCCGCTGCGCGACCCGGTACGCCAGCACCGACACGCGCCGCCCCGTCGCACCGGGCAGGTTGCACATCTGCCCCAGGCCCGACCAGCGGACCTTGCGGTACAGCTCGGGGTCCTGCGCGCGCATCTGCGACCACAGGGCCTCCTTCTCCGCCAGGGCCTGCGCGGTGCCGGCCCGCAGCAGCAGGATCGACGTGACGGCGCAGATGATCTCGACGTAGTGCAGCTGGTAGCGCCGCAGCCGGCGGTCGTGCGCGACCGTGCCGGTGACGTGGTCGAGCATGAGCCAGTTGACGCGCAGCTGCTGGTCCAGGCGGCGCAGCATGACCGACTCCTGCACCGACTGGTCGGGCCGGCCGATGAAGTACCGGTACAGGTCGACGTCCAGGTAGTACAGCGTGTGCACGTGCGACAGCGGCACCAGCGCGTACAGATTGTCGACGTAGAACGTGTGCTCCGGCAGCCGCAGGCCCGAGCGGCGCAGCACGTCGGTGCGGTACGTCAGCGCGTGCATCATGAGGTACTGCCGCTTGCCGAAGTGCCGGGTCTGCGCCCACGTCGAGACGCGACCACGCCGCAGCGCGCCGCGGTAGCGCACCACGGTCTTGCGGCGCTTGCCGACCTTCTCGTAGACGAAGTTCGACACCAGCAGGTCGACCCCGCCGCCGTCCGCCACCTGCGCGCGCAGCGTCGCGAGGACCTGCGCGAGCGCGTCGCGGTCCAGCCAGTCGTCGGCGTCGACGACCTTGAGGTACGTGCCCGTCGCGCGCTCGAGCCCGGCGTTGATCGCCGAGCCGTGCCCGCCGTTCGGCTTGCTCAGCAGGTGCACCTGCCCCGCGAACCGCTCGACGTAGCGGCGCGCGAGGTCGGCCGTGCCGTCGGTCGACCCGTCGTCGACCACGATCACCTCGACCTCGTCGCCGAAGCCCACCACCGAGTCCAGCGCGCGTGCCAGGCAGTCCTGCGCCTGGTACGCCGGGATGACGACGGACAGCAACGGGTTCACGACGTACGTACCTCCGAGTCGGACGCAGCCCCCTGCGCGCCCGCCTCGGCGGGAACCTGCTTGAAGATGACCTTGAAGATCGGGAAGAACACCCAGAACGAGATCGCCGCGTTGATGATCATGGTGACGAAGTCGGCGAGGGTCTCGCCGGTGCCACCCAGACCCCAGGTGTCGATGAACAGATCGTAGATGGGAGTCTTGTACCAGCCCTGCGCCGCCGCGGCGAGGATCGTGATGACCACGTACGCCACGGCGTACCAGAACGCGGCCTTCGCGATCGACGAGTTCGACTTGAACGTGATGCTGCGCTGCGCGAAGAAGTTGATGACCTGCGCCACGAGCAGCGTGATCTGCACCGCGAGGAAGTACGCGAGGCCGCCGCCGCCCAGGGGCAGCGCACCGGCCGCGTAGTCGAACACGAAGTACTGCGACCCGTCGGGGTTCGACCCGACCGGCCACACCTGGAACGCGGTGTCGACGAGCGCCGTCATGCCGAACAGCCACTTGATGAGCGGCATGAGCGCGAGCTGCAGCGCGGTGATGCCGTTGCTGAGCACGAGGAACACGACGAACTGCGCGACTCCCGGGCGCCGCTCCTCGAAGGAGTGCCAGGCGGACTTCAGGCGCGTGAGCATGGGGGTGCCTCCGGGGTCAGGAGTCGCCGCGCAGCGCGCGGGCGGTGCGGCGGTTCGCGCGCACGTTGCGGACGTAGGCGCGCAGCGTGAAGCCCGCGCCGGAGAAGAAGTGGCCGTTGACGATGCGGAGGATCCCGTCGACCATCTCGGCGCTGACCATGCCGTTCGTCATCTTCCCGATGGCGCGGAACGGCATGTTGAGCAGGAACAGCACGTTGAGGTCCGGCGTGCCCTTGCGGGCCGCCGCGTCACGCCGCGACGCGAGCAGGCGGTACGCGCCCCGCGCGAGCGGCGAGCGCGCGTCGGCCAGGCGCGACAGCGGGTCGTTGACGCCGAGCGGCCCCGACCAGTCGCCCGCGGGGACCTGCCGCCCCAGCAGCGCCGCGAAGTCGGCGTCCGTGACGTCCTTGACCTGGCCCGTGCGGTACGGCGTCGTGACGTCCTGCGTGCGCGGCGGGACGGTGCCCGTGAGCTCGACCGCGGCGCGCAGCGGCAGGTCGTCGACGTGGTGGCCCACGAGCACGTCCCACGTGCCCTGCTCGACCTGCCACGCACCCGTGGCCGTGTCCCAGTGCCGGAACGCGGCGTCGCCGAGCGGCACCTCGACCGTCGCGGACTCGCCCGGCGCGAGCTCGACGTGCGCGAACCCGGCGAGGGTCCGCACGGGGCGGTGCACGCCGGACGACGTGCGCGCGACGTACACCTGCACGACGTCGGCGCCGGCCCGGTCGCCCGTGTTGGTCACCGTCACGGTCGCCTTCTCGGGCGTCGCGACGAGGTCGCGGTGCTCGAACGTCGTGTACGACAGGCCGTACCCGAACGGGAACGCGACGGGCACGCCGGCCGACGTGTAGTAGCGGTAGCCGACGTACAGGCCCTCGCGGTACTCGGCCGTGCGGCCCGTCGCGGGGAAGCTCCCCGCGGTCGGGGTGTCGGCGAGCGCGAGCGGCATGGTCTCGGCGAGGTGGCCCGACGGGTTGACCGCGCCCGTGAGCACGTCGAGCAGCCCGCTGGCCCCCGCCTGCCCGGCGAGGTAGCCGTGCACGAGCGCGCGCGCCTGCGCGAGCCACGGCGTCTCGACGACGCCGCCGCCCGACAGCACGACGACGGTGCGCGGGTTGACGGCCGCGACCGCGTCGAGCACCTCGACCTGCGCCTGGTGCAGCGCGAGCGTCGAGCGGTCGAGGCCCTCGGACTCGGCGATCTCGTCGAGGCCCAGGAACAGCAGGACCACGTCGGCGTCGCGCGCGGCCTCGACGGCCTGCGCGCGCAGCGCCGGGTCGGGCGAGCCGTTGCGCGTGAACCCGGGCGCGAAGGCCGTCATCTCCAGGCCCGAGGCGCCGATGACGTCGAGCACCGACTCGAGCCGCGTCGGGTTGACGACCGACGAGCCCGAGCCCTGGTAGCGGGGGGTCCGCGCGAAGTCGCCGACCACCGCGACGCGCGTGCCCGCCGCGAGCGGCAGGATCGCGTCGTCGTTCTTCAGCAGCACGGCGCTGCGCGCCGCGACGTCGCGGGCCAGCGCGTGGTGCGCGTCGGCCTCCACGGTGGGAGCGGTCCCGAGGTCGCGCGCCTCGGCGACGAGCCGCAGGATCTCGGCCGCGCGCGCGTCGACGTCGGAGCCCAGCAGGCGCCCGTCGCGCACCGCGGCGACGACCTGGCGCGCCGAGTCCAGCCCGGCGGCCGGCATCTCGAGCGACGAGCCCGCGGCCGTGCCGGCCACGATGTCGTTGGAGCCGCCCCAGTCGGTGACGACCGCGCCGTCGAAGCCCCACTCGTCGCGCAGGACCGTCGTCAGCAGGAACGGGTGCTCGTTGGCGTAGACCCCGTTGACCAGGTTGTACGCCGACATGATCGAGCGCGGGCGCGCTTCGGTGACGACGATCCCGAACGCCGTCAGGTAGATCTCGCGCAGCGTGCGCTCGTCGACCACGGAGTCGGACACCATGCGCCGCAGCTCCTGCGAGTTCGCCGCGTAGTGCTTGGGGCACGCCGCGACGCCCTGCGCCTGGATGCCGCGCACGTAGCCCGCGGCCAGCCGCCCGGACAGCAGCGGGTCCTCCGAGAAGTACTCGAACGACCGACCGCCCAGCGGCGAGCGCTTGACGTTGAGGCCGGGGCCGAGCAGCACGTCGACGCCCTGCGCCGCGGCCTCGGTCCCCAGCGCCTCGCCGATCCGCTCCGCGAGGTCGACGTCCCACGTGTTGGCGACCGTCGCGGCCGTCGGGAAGCACGTCGCGGGCTCGGACGCGTTGAGGCCGAGGTGGTCGGCCGAGCCGACCTGCTTGCGCACGCCGTGCGGGCCGTCCGCCAGCCACAGCGCACGCACGCCGTGCCGCGGCAGCGCGTGCGTCTGCCACACCGACGCACCCGTCAGCAGCGCCGCCTTCTCCAGCAGCGTCAGGTCGTCGGTCGTCACGGTCGCGCGCGGCGACGCGGTGGCGGCGTCCTCGGTTCGCACGGTGTCTCCTCGGTGGTTCAGGGGTGTGGCGGGGCGGTGCGGGCGCGCGGCCTCGCCGTCGGGTCGACGGTGGTGGGCGCCGCCGACCCGACGGGGGCCCGGGCGCCGGGCCCCGCCGCGAGAGCGGGGCCCGGCCCGGCGATCAGGCCGCCGTGGTGCCGCGGTGCCGCAGCACGCGGCGTGTGACCAGCACGCCGCCGGCCACGACGAGCAGGCCGAGCAGGACCGACACCCCGATCTGCACGTACACCCAGGTGGGCGGCGTGTAGGTGACCGTCGCACCGGGTGCGAGCCCGTTCATCGCGTTCGAGTTCGCGACCGTGAACAGGATGTTGTGGGTCGCGTCGCGGATGTCCGTCAGGGCCTTCGCGGACGACGTGTCGTTGAAGGACTTCGACGGCTGGAACGTGAGCTGCAGGTCGGTGCCCGCGGCGATGCCCTCGTTCGGGTTCATGTACGGGTAGAGGTTGAAGTCCGAGATGGCGAAGCCCTCGAAGCCCCACTCCCCGCGCAGCACGCCGTCCATGAGGGCGGGCGAGCCGCCGGCCCACGTCGCGCCGATGCGGTTGAACGAGCTCATGACGCCCGTCGAGCCGACCGTGGTCTCCTCGATGGTGCCCTGGTCGTCCGCGACGTACCGCACGTCCATCGTGATGTCCTTGACGGCCATCTCGAACGGCTTGAGGTACAGCTCACGGATGGTCTGCTCGGTCGCCCACGTCGCGATGCCGTTGTTGACGCGGTTGGTCTCCTGCTCGTTCATCGCGAAGTGCTTGATGAGCGTGTAGACGCCCTTCTCGGCCACGCCGTTGGCGACGGACGTGAGCATCGCGCCCGACAGCAGCGGGTCCTCCGAGTAGTACTCGAAGTTGCGGCCGCCGAACGGCGAGCGGTGCAGGTTCACGGCGGGCGCGTACCAGCCGTTGATGCCCTTGTGCAGCGCCTCCTCACCGAGCATGCGGCCCATGCGCTCACCGATCTGCGTGTCCCACGTCTGCGCGATGAGGAACTGCGACGGGTAGGCCACGCCGTTGATCGACTGGTTGATGAAGGACGAGAAGCCCGCGGGGCCGTCCGGCTCGAGCGTCTGCGGCTTGGCGATCGAGGCGATCGCGGCCGTCTGGTAGGCGCCGTTGAGCAGCATGTCCGTCATGTCGCCGACCGACAGCGAGTCGAGCAGCTCGTCCCACTTCGGGTCGTCCTTGGGCAGGCCGCGCAGGTCGGCGAGCGTCAGGTCGGTGCTCTTGCCGGTCGTCGGCTTGGGGCCGTCGAACGCGTCGGCCTCCGCCTGCGCGTCCCACGCGGTGAAGCCCTCGCGGATCGCGTCGTCGGCCGCCAGCAGGTCGGCCGTCGGGGCCTTCGGGAACGTGCCCGCGAAGTCGGCGCGCGACATCGACAGGATCTTGCCGTCCTGCGGCGTCGTGCTGAAGCGGTCCGACACGTCGTCGAACAGGTTGGTGACCTCGGTGCGGTCGGACGCGCGGTGGTTCTCGCCCGAGTACACGACGTCGGAGTCGACCGTGTAGGTGACGGGCGCGACGCCCTCGGCGATCGTGTGCGAGTCGGTGCGCAGGCTCAGCACGTAGTCGCCGGCCTCGAGCACGTACGCACGCTCGCCCAGGTGGTCGTACGACGCCATGTCCTCGACGTCGAGCTCGATCGTCACGGTCTCGCTCGCGCCCGGCGCGACGACGCCGGTCTTGGCGAAGCCGCCCAGCACGACCTCGGGCTTCTCGATGCCGCCCGTCGTGTAGGGCGCGGTGTAGTAGAGCTCGACGACGTCGCGACCCGGGACCGTGCCCGTGTTGGTGACCTCGACCGTGAGCGCGACGGTCCCGTCCACGTCACCGAGCTGCTGGTCGACCACGCGCCACGCGAAGTCGGTGTAGCTCAGGCCGTACCCGAACGGGTAGACGACGGCGGAGTCGTAGTCGAGGAAGCCCTCGGCCGCGGCGGTCTCGTAGAAGCGGTAGCCGACGTAGATGCCCTCGGCGTAGTTCACGAACGGCGCCTCGTCGGTGACGGTCGCGTTCGACGTCGCACGCTCGACCGTGGACTGCGGGTACGAGACCTCGATGCCGTCGTAGAGGAACGCCCCGAAGTTGACGAACGTCGGGTCGGCCGTGAAGTCGGCGGCCCACACGTCGGCCGTGCGACCCGAGGGGTTCACGTCGCCGGACAGGATGCCGCCCAGCGCGTCGAAGCCGGTGGCGCCCGGCGAGCCCGCGAGCAGGATCGCGTCGACGCCCGGGTCGGCCTGCAGGTCGCCCATCTCGATCGTCGTCGAGGCGTTCACGACGACGACGACGGTCTCGAAGCTCGCCTTGGCCAGCTCGACGAGGTCACGCTCGGCCTTGTTGAGCTCGAGCTGGTGCTGCCCGGGGACCGCGTCGGCGTCCCAGCCGGACATGTCCTGCGTGAGGTCGCCGCCCTCGCCGCCGGGGCGGCCGATGACGACCACCGCGGCGTCCGCGTAGTCGGCGAACGACGACGCGACGGCCTGGTAGTCCGCGACCGGCAGCTCGCCGATGTCGTAGGTGGAGATGTCGGGGCGGTCCATCTCGATGTGCCCGCGCTTGTTCTCCGCCGCGTACTCCTCGATCGCGGTGAGGACGGTCTCGTTGACCGTGAAGCCCGCGTTCTCGAGGCCGACGCGCGGCGTGACGGCCGACTTGGTGTCGACCGAGCCGGAGCCCGAGCCGCCGAACACCGGGTCGGCCGCGGCGCGCCCGAGGAGGGTCACACGGCCGCCGGGGGCCAGCGGCAGGGCCGCGGCCTCGTTCTTCGCCAGGACGATGCCGGAGGCGGCGATCTCCTCGACGAGGTCCTTCGCGGCGGTGTCGACCTCGTCGATCGTGGCGAGCTCGGGGCTGTAGTACTCGGTGTCCCAGTCCTTCGACTCGTCCGAGTTGGTGAAGGTGTACGTGCCGGAGCCCAGCTGCGAGGCGACCCAGCCGCCCGCGACGCTCAGGCCGATGTTCGCGACCACCGTCAGCACGGTCACCGTGGCGAGCACGGGGACCCAGATCCACAGGAACTTCTTGTTGGACATCGGCGCCTTGGCGCGGTCGTTCTTCGACCTGGCGTTCACTGCATTCCTCCTCGAGTGCGGGCTCACGAATCAGGCTAGGAGCGGTGTCGTGAGCACCCGCCGCGGCCGCACGATCGGTCGGTTCCGGGGCACGGACCGTCGTCCGTCGGGGCCGTCGGCGTGCTCGTGCGTGGGTGCGGCGCCGTGGTGGCGCACGCACGGAGGCCGGCCCACCCGGTGGGCGGGCCGGCGGGGGTCCTTACTCCGAGACCTCGGTGATCTTGCCGTCCTGGTCGATGCGCCAGGTGTCACCCGTCGCGGCCGAGTCGGCGTCGATCGTGTACTTGCCGTCGGTGATCGTGATCGTGCCCTGCACGCGCGAGGCGGCGTCCGAGTAGGAGTAGGGCACCACCAGCAGGCCGTACTTCACGGTCGGCGAGTCGACGTCGCTCGCGAGCATGATCTGCGCCCACGAGTCGTCCTCGGCGAGCGCGTCGGCGACGGCCTTGCGCGCGTTCTCGAGGTCGTCCTTGACGTCGACCTCGGCCGCGGCGCTGTCCGACGTGCCGGTGTCCTGGCTGCCGCCGTCGTCGTTGCCGCAGGCCGCGAGGCCGAAGACGCCCGTCGCGGCGACCAGCAGGCCGAGCCCGGTGTGCAGCACCTTGTTCCGCTTCACTTCTGCTCCTTCGTGGGTTCCGGCCGCGAGCCCACCCCGCGGCCCAGGTCCGCACCGGTCGGTGTCCCCAGGACGCCCGCCGCTGCGGTGCCCGGGCCGGTCGACGACGTGGTCGCCGACCGGCCCGGACGGTGCGCGGGTCAGCCGATCGGGCCCGCGAAGTTCAGGCCGAAGCCGTAGTCGTACGTGTTGCCGGACGCGTCGGTGTAGGGCGTCATGTCCTTGCTGACGTCCTCCTGCTGCGCCTCGACCGTGTCCATGTCCTGGGGGAACTGGATCGGCAGGCGGCCGGCGGGCTCGTGGAGCCCGAGGGCGACCTCGAGGAGCGCCTTGTCGCTCGTGCCGAACCCGACGACGATCGCGTCGGACGCGGCCTCGAACTCGGCCGGGACGACCGGGTTGATCGCCTTGAGCACGGTGATCACGGGGATCTCCTTGCCGGACGCCGCGACGGCGGCCGTGGCGCGCTCGAACGCGTCGAGGTCGGACTCGTTCGCGATCTTCGAGGTGTTGCCGAAGTACGAGCGGTTCTGCTTCGTGCCGTCGGGCAGGATGTCGCCGCCGATCGACGTCTGGCGGACGTGCGGGCCGTCGGCCGTGTACGGGCGGTACTGCAGCGACAGCGGGTACCACGTGTCGTTCTCGACGTCGTGGCCGATGTTCGAGAAGTTGCCGCCGTTGTCGGGGCTGGCCATGCCGACCAGGACGAGGTCCACGTCGGACAGGTCGGGCGCCGTGTAGCTCACGACCTTGCCGTCGGCGTCGAGCTCGGCCTCGTCGGTCACGACCTCGCCGAACATCTCCTCGGCGACCTCGAGCGTGAGCCCGGGGGCCTCCTTGTACTCGGCCGGGCCGAACGCTCCCGCGAAGCCGATGTTGTACGACCGCGGGATGTAGACCTTCTTGTCCTTCCACGCGGCGGCGTCGGACTTCGCGATCGTGCTGCCGTCGTTCTTCAGCATGACCACCGAGTCGAGCTGCGCGGCGTAGCCGGCCTCGACCTTGTCGTCGCTCGCGAGGACCTTCTTGGACTCGTCGAGGTCGAGGTACGCGTTCTCGTACAGGCCCGGCTGGAAGAACATCGTGAGGATGCGCTTGCCCGACTCGCGGAAGCGGGTGTCCGCGTCCACGTCGTTGGTGCCGGCCTCGAAGTCCTTCTGCCACATGTCGTGCGCGGCCATGACGGGCTCGACCTTGTTGTTGCCGCCGAACATGTCGTGGCCCGTGCGCAGCACCTCGTAGTGACGCTGCTCGTCGGTCAGCGCCTCGGCGCCCCAGCCCATGCCGAACGGCTTCTCGGGGTCGAGGTAGCTGGACGTGACGCCCCAGTCGGTAACGACGACGCCCTCGTACCCGTTGTCCTTGCGGAGCAGGTCCATGCGGCCGTGGTCGTACGCCGTGCCCAGGCGCTCGCCGAACAGCGGCTCGCCGTCGCCGTCCAGCGCGATCGAGTACGCCGTCATGACGGCGGCCGAGTCGAGCGACCCGAGGAACGCCTTGGTGTGCGCCTCGAAGTTGCCGCCCGGGTAGACGCCGTACTTGCCGGCGTTGGTGTGGGCCTCGCGGCCACCCTCGCCCGGACCGTCGCCGGCCCAGTGCTTGATCATCGCGTTGACGGACTCGAAGCCCCAGCCGTCCTGGCCGCGCGTGCTCTGGTAGCCGTCGACGTAGGCCGCGGCGAGCTCGGTGTTCTGGTCGACGTCCTCGCCGAACGTGCCGCCGACGCGCAGCCAGCGCGGCTCGGTCGCGAGGTCGATCTGCGGGCTCAGCGCCGTGGTGATGCCGAGCGCGCGGTACTCCGCGGACGACATCTGCGCGAACTCGTCCATGTGCTCGACGTCGAACGTGGCCGCGAGGCCCAGGTTCGACGGCCAGCGCGAGATGTCGTCGCCCTCGGCGTTGTAGCCGCCGGAGCCGGCGGTCGAGCGCGGGTCGGACGCGAAGTTGACGGGCACGTACGGCTCGCCCTCGGTCGCGAGCGACTCGGCGAACGCCTGCATCTGGTTCGACCACGTGACGGTCGCCGTGACGTCGCTCGGGCCCGCGTGCAGCACGTTGCGCAGGTGGGAGTCCGTCAGGTACTCCTTCTGCGCGTCGGTGAGGCCGTCGGCCTGCGAGCGCTCGTGCGAGCTGAAGAGCATGAGGCCGGCGATCTGCTCGATCGTCAGGTCCTCGGCGAGGGCGGCGGCGCGCTCCTGCGGGGACTTGCGCCAGTCCTCCCACACGTCCAGCTCGCCGTTGCCGTTCATGTCCTTGAACGCGACCTTCGTGCCGTCGACGTCCTCCGAGAGGAGCTCGATCTCGCTGTCCGCGCCGTAGGAGAGCGTCGGGGCGTCGCCCGGGTTGTCGACGACGACGAACGTCGTCTTGCCGTCCGACACCTCGCGCGTCGTGAACTCGTCGGCGGACGCGCCCTTGTCGTCGGTGTCGCCGGCGGTGCACGCCGCCAGGCCCGTGAGCGTGAGGCCCGCGACCAGCGCGGCGCTCGTGAGGCGTGCCGACCGGCTGGCGGCGACCCGCGCCGTACTCGTTGTCTTCATCGACCTTCCCTTGTCGTCTCGTGGCCCCGCCCGCGCCCGTCGTCACCGCCCCGTCGTCGGGGTGGGACCGCTGAGCCGGTGCACGCGCGGCGCACTCGCGAACCCGTCGCCGGCCGGGACGTCGTGGTCCCGTGGCCGGCGCGTTCACGCTAGGCAGCGGCCGTGGCGCCGGACCGTGCCCCTACACGGACCGTCGCTTTGCGTGCACGAACAGTCCCCGAGGTCACGGGCAGGTCACGGCACGCGGCCGCCGAGGTGGTCCGCCATCGCGTCGAGGAACGCGCGCTTGCGGGCGCGGCTGATCTGCAGCTCGTCGCCGCCGAGCATCACGGACGTGGACTGCCGCACGGCGTGCACGTGCCGCAGGTTCACCAGGTAGCAGTTGTTGCTGCGGAAGAAGCCCTGCCCGTCGAGCTGCTCCTCGATCGCCTTGAGGGTCCCCGTGAACGCGTACCTCCGCCCGATGGCGTGCACGACGATCCGGTGCTTGATGCTCTCGACGTACACGATGTCCGCGACGTCGACCCGGGCCGTGCCGCCCGCGACCGGGAGCATGACACCCTCCGACTGCGTGCGCCGCACGCGCTGCAGCGACCTCGCGAGCTCCTGCGAGAACGCGAAGTACGGCACGGGCTTGACGAGGTAGCTCAGGGCGTCGACCTCGTAGCCCTTGATCGCCATCTGTGCCATGCGCGTGATGAACACGATGACGACGCGGTCGTCGAGCGCGCGCACCGCGTGCGCGGTCTCGAACCCGTCCATGCGCGCCATCTCGACGTCGAGGAACAGCACGTCGAAGTCGGCGCGGTAGCCGCGCGTGAGCTGCGCGCCGTCCGAGAACGTGCGCACCGAGAACTCGACGCCGTGCTCCTCCTCGTACCGCTGGAGGTGCGCGACGACCGTCGCGCGCGAGTGCGGGTCGTCGTCGACCACGCCGATGTAGGTCACGCCGTCCACGGGTGGGGTCCTCCCTCGCCGGTCGCGGCCGCACCCGCCTGCCGGGGTCCCGCCGGCCCGCGGCGGCGCTCGGCGCGGGCGTCCACCACGCAACCACCGCACGCCGCACCGGGGTGCCCGGGTCGCACGATCCGTCGGATCCCGTGGCCGTTCGGTCGCGCACGCCGGGTACGCCCGGGGCGGCCGCGACCCCGGCCTAGACTGCGAGCCGCCCGGGCCGTCCGGCCCGGCGCTCCCCCGCACCGGAGGGTCGTCGCATGGACCTGCTCGTCGTCGGCGCCGGCCTGTTCGGCCTCACGGTCGCCGAGCGCGCCGCGGAGGCGGGGCTGCACGTCACGGTCGTCGACCGGCGCGACCACCTGGGCGGCAACGCGTGGTCGAGCGTCGACGAGGCCACCGGCATCGAGGTGCACCGCTACGGGTCGCACATCTTCCACACGTCGAACGAGCGCGTGTGGCGGTACGTGCGCCGGTTCACGGCGTTCACCGACTACCGGCACCACGTCTTCTCGACGCACGCCGGCACGGTCTACCCGCTGCCCATCAACCTGGGCACGCTCAACCAGTTCTTCGGCACCGCGATGGGACCGGACGCCGCCCGCGCGCTGGTGGCCGAGCACGCCGCCGAGGTCGACGCCGCCGCGGCCGCGAACCTCGAGGAGAAGGCCGTCTCGCTGATCGGCCGCCCGCTGTACGAGGCGTTCGTGCGCGGCTACACCGCCAAGCAGTGGCAGACCGACCCGCGCGAGCTGCCCGCGTCGGTGATCTCGCGGCTGCCGGTGCGCTACACGTACGACGCGCGGTACTTCTCGGACACCTACGAGGGCCTGCCCACCGACGGGTACGGGCCGTGGTTCGAGGCCATGGCGTCGCACCCCCGCGTCGACGTGCGCCTGGGGGTCGACTTCCTCGACCCCGCGCAGCCGCTGTCGAAGGCCGCCGCGCGCGGGCAGGTGCCGATCGTCTACACCGGGCCCGTCGACCGCTACTTCGACCACCACCACGGGCCGCTCGGCTGGCGCACGCTCGACCTCGAGACCGAGGTGCTGCCCGTGCGGGACTTCCAGGGCACGAGCGTCATGAACTACGCCGACCTCGACGTGCCGTGGACCCGGGTCCACGAGTTCCGGCACTTCCACCCCGAGCGCGAGGACCGCCACGCGCAGGACCGCACGGTCGTCATGCGCGAGACGTCGCGCGCGGCCGGGCCCGACGACGAGCCGTACTACCCCGTCGCCACGCCGCACGACCGCGCGCGTCTGCAGGAGTACCGCGCCCTGGCGGCCGACGAGCCGGGCGTGCACTTCGGCGGTCGCCTCGGGTCGTACCTGTACCTCGACATGCACATGGCGATCGCGTCCGCGCTGGCCCTGTGGGACTCGGGCGTGGTGGTCGACGCGCGCTGAGCGCGCACGCGTCACGGCGTGGGCTCGGCCGCGGTGCGCGACCGCGGACGTGCCGGTCGACGCGCGGGTGCGTCCTGCGGCACGGGCAGCAGGATCCGCAGCACGAACCAGCCGCCCTCGGTGTTGACCGTCATCGAGCCGTCGTACTTCTCGGCCGTGTGCCGGATCGACTTCAGCCCGTAGCCGTGGCGCGTGCGGTCGGCGCGGCGCGTGACGATGTCGCCGTCCTCGGTGCGCAGCTCGCCGGTGAAGTAGTTCTCGAACGACAGCAGCACGAACCGGTCGCGCGCGTACACCGCGACCTTGACCAGTCGCTGGTCCGTCGCCGGCACCGCGGCCGCACCGTCGATCGCGTTGTCGAGCGCGTTGCCGAACAGCGCCGCGAGGTCCATGGTCGAGACGAAGTCGAGCGCCGCGCCGTCCACGACGTACGTGAGCGCGATGCCGCGCTCGGCGCACTCCAGGCTCTTGGTCGTCAGGACGACGTCGAGCACGCCGTTGCCCGTGTCGGCCTGCCGCGCGTACCCCGAGATGCTCGCGTCGAGGTCGTCCAGGTACGACCTGCGCCGGTCGTCGTCGTCCTCGGCGCGGATCACCGCGATCTGGTGCTTGAGGTCGTGGTACTTGCGGTTGACGACCTCGATGCTGCGCTTGGACTGCAGGTACTGCTCGTGCTGACGGCGCAGCATCTCGTCGACCGCGCGCACCTCGGCGCGCGCCCGCTGCTGCAGCCGCTGCCCCTGCTGCGCGTACAGCGCGACGAACCCGCACAGGTCGACGAGCGTCCGGATGTACGAGATCTCGGGGCCCAGGCGGCCCGAGAACGGCGTGTTCGCGTTGAGGAAGCTGATGTTGCTCATGAAGAACGTCACGAGCGCGATCGCGACGGTCGACGCGAGCTCGCCCGACGTCACGTCGAGCGACTGCCGCGACCGGAAGTGCCGGGCCTCGGCGACGTACGCACCCGCGAACGCGGCCGCGTACACCAGCACGAAGAACGCCGTGGACCACACGCCGCCCTCGCGCCCCTCGGGCACGAAGAAGAACACGTGCATCTGCCAGTGCAGCGCCGCGACGAGCTCGGCGAGCACGAGCGCGCGGGCCGTGAAGTACCCGGCGTCGCGCGCCGAGACCTTCGCGGCAGACACGATGAACCCGTACATCACGGCCACCGCGGCGGCCATGCCGACGGTCCACAGGCCCAGCGGCAGACGCCCGGCGCCCACCTGCACGCCGACCTGCACCGCGAGCGCCGCGACCGCGAGCACCACGAACCGCGACCACGGCCAGCGGCGCCGGCGCAGCAGCACGTACACGACGCACGCGAGCCACTCGGCGAGGCCCGTGAGGACGCGCGGGATGTCGGGCGGGACGTCCGTCAGGACGCCGACCAGCGGGGCGAGGATCACGACGCCCGCGCCCCGAGGTGGTCGGTCAGCGCGGCGAGGAACGCCTTGCGCCGCGCGCGGCTGATGGCCACGCGGCGACCGTCGACGAGCTCGGCCTCGCCGTCGCGCACGGCCAGCACGTGCCGCAGGTGCACGACCGCCCCGGCGCCCGCGCGCGCGAAGCCCGCGCCCGGCAGCGCGGCCTCGAGCGCCTTGAGCGGACGCACCACGGAGTGCTGCGCCGTGAGCGTGTGCACCGTCGTGCGGTTGCGGGCGCTCTCGAGGCTCACGACGTCCGCGACGGGCACGCGTTCGAGCCCGCCGTCGACGGCGAGCAGCAGCGCGTCCTCGTGGTCGCGCCGCACGCGCGCGAGCGCGCGCGTCACCTGCTGCGCGAACGCGAAGTACGGCACGGGCTTGACGACGTACCCCAGCGCCTCGACCTCGTAGCCCCGCGCGGCCTGCTGCGCGAG
>JAEWGQ010000096.1 GCA_023388235.1 Actinomycetes bacterium
GTCACGTGCACCCAACAGCCAGGAAGTGCGTCCGGTGGGCCACCGGCCTGTTCGTCGTCGGCGCAGTCCTCATCGTCTTCGGTCCACACCTGTTCGCAGCCATCGCCGGCCGGGTTCCGCACGAAGGTGCCGTCCTCGGCGCGGTCGACGTCACGGTGACCCTCGTCCGGTGGACCCTCATGCCCCTCGGAGCATCGCTCGTCGGCGCGGCCGTCGTGATCCAGACCCTCGCGCCCCGAACGAGGACCGAGCTGCACGGTGAGGCTGGTCCGACCCCGTCGACGGGCAACGACCAAGGCGACGTCCGGGGCTTTCCGCCGTTCGGAGCCGCGGATCTGTGGAGCCAAGGGGACTCGAACCCCTAACCCCCTGCTTGCAAAGCAGGTGCGCTACCAATTGCGCCATGGCCCCGTGCGCGACCGTCAGGTCGCCCGGGTGCTGCCGGTGGGGGTCCTACTCGACCGGGTCCGTGACCTCGGCCCACAGGTCGCGGTCGTCGCGCTCGGCGGTGTACCGCGTCCAGGCGACGTACCCCGCGGCGGCCACGACCGCCAGGAGCAGGAGCTTCTTCATGGGTCCCCCAGGGATCGGGAGTGGGCCTAAGAGGACTTGAACCTCTGACCTCTTCCTTATCAGGGAAGCGCTCTAACCGTCTGAGCTATAGGCCCGTGGCACGCTGGCGTGCCGGACGAGACTACCCCAGCAGGGGCCGCCCGCCCAAACCGTCACCTCACTCGTCGGTCATCGTGACGTGCACGCCGCCGACCAGGGCCGCGGTGATGTTGTAGAGGAACGCGCCCAGGGTCGACAGCGCGGTGATGAGGAAGACGTCCACCACGGCGACCAGGGTCGCGACCGAGATGACCCGGTCGAACTGGACGTAGTCCATGAGGTCGAAGCTGGAGTCCGCGAGGATCTCGGTGATGAGGCTGTCGAGCCGCGCGAACACCTCGAGGCCGTCGAGCGTGAGCCACACGACCGCGGTCGCGACGACGATCATGATGCCGATCGCCACCGAGATGAGGAACGACAGCTTCATCACGGACCACGGGTCGACGCGCGAGACCGCGAGGCGCACCCGCCGGGGGCCGGCGCCGGCGAGGCCGGCGGTGCCGGTGGTCCGGGGCACGGGCTTCTCGGCGGCGGGCCGCGGGGCGGGGGAGTCCTTCGCGGTCGCGGGGGAGCCGGCCGGGGCCGTCTTCGCCTTCGCGGGCGTCGTGGCCGCGGGGGCGGCGGACGTGCTCGCGGCCGCGCCGGCGGATCCGGTGGTCGCGGCCGCCGGCGTGGTGGCGGTCGCGGTCGCGGCGCCGCGGGGCTTGCTGTCGGTCGTGGTCCGGGCGCCGCCGGACGGCTTCTGGGACGTGTCGCTGCCCTTGCGGGGCGGGATCGACGGAGGCGTGTCGCTCACGCATCCTCCTCGGAGGTCTCGTCAGCCACCGGGGCGTCCGGAGCTGTGGTGGCGCTGGTGTCCTCGAGGCTCGCGGACGTCACGTCCGGCTCGCCCGTCTCACCCACGGTACCCGCCTCGTCCGTGAGGTGGCGCTCGATGTTGCGCGCGACCGCGATGATGCGGTCCCCGTTGTCCGGCTTCGCGAAGATCACGCCCTGGGTCGTGCGGCCCGTGGCGTTCACCTCGGAGGTCGCCGAGCGGACGATCTTGCCGCGCTCCATGATGACGAGCACCTCGTCGTCGGCGTCCGTGACCAGCGCGCCGACCAGGTCGCCGTTCGCCTCCGGCAGGTTCGCCACCTTGATGCCGAGGCCGCCGCGGCCCTGCACCCGGTAGTTCTCCACGGTGAGCGCGGTGCGCTTGGCGATGCCGCCCTCCGTGACGGTGAACAGGAACGCCTCCTCGCGGACGACGTCCATGGCGAGCAGCTCGTCGTCGGCGCGGAACTTCATGCCGGTGACGCCGGACGTCGCGCGGCCCATGGGGCGCAGCGCCTCGTCGGTGGCGGTGAACCGCAGCGACTGGCCCTTGCGGGACACGAGGATGAGGTCGTTGACGGAGTCGACGATCCGGGCGGACACGAGCTCGTCCGGCAGGCCGTCCTCGTCCTCGCGCAGGTTGATCGCGATGACGCCGCCGGACCGGTTCGAGTCGTACTCGGACAGGCGGGTCTTCTTCACCAGGCCGCGCTTGGTCGCGAGCACCAGGTACTCGGCCTGGTCGTAGTCGCGCAGGTCGAGGACCTGGGCGATCCGCTCACCGGGCTGGAACGCCAGCAGGTTCGCCACGTGCTGGCCCTTGGCGTCGCGGCCGCCCTCGGGCAGCTCGTACGCCTTCGCGCGGTAGACCCGCCCGAGGTTGGTGAAGAACAGCAGCCAGCGGTGCGTCGTCGTGACGAAGAAGTGGTCGACGATGTCGTCCTCGCGCAGCTGCGCCCCGCGCACGCCCTTGCCGCCGCGGCGCTGCGCCCGGTACGCGTCGACGCGGGTGCGCTTGGCGTAGCCGCCGCGCGTGATCGTCACGACGACGTCCTCCTCGGCGATGAGGTCCTCGATGGAGACCTCGCCGTCGAACGGCAGGATGTGCGTGCGCCGCTCGTCGCCGAACTTCTCGACGATCGCGGTGAGCTCCTCGGAGACGATCGTGCGCTGCCGCTCGGGGGAGGCGAGGATCCCGTTGAGCTCGGTGATCGTCGCCTCGAGCTTCGCGTGCTGGTCGAGGATCTCCTGGCGCTGCAGGGCCGCGAGCCGGCGCAGCTGGAGGTTGAGGATCGCGGTCGCCTGGACCTCGTCGACGCCCAGCAGCTCCATGAGGCCCGTGCGGGCCTCCTCGACGTCGGGCGAGCGCCGGATCAGCGCGATGACCTCGTCGAGCGCGTCGAGCGCCTTGAGGTACCCGCGCAGGATGTGGATGCTGCGCTCGGCCTCCGCCAGCAGGTACCGCGTGCGGCGCACGACGACGTCGAGCTGGTGCGTCGTCCAGTGCCGGACGAACGCGTCGAGGCTCAGCGTGCGCGGCACGCCGTCGACGAGCGCCAGCATGTTCGCGCCGAACGTGTCCTGGAGCTGGGTGTGCTTGTACAGGTTGTTGAGGACGACCTTCGCCACCGCGTCGCGCTTGAGGACGACGACGAGGCGCTGGCCCGTGCGGCCCGACGTCTCGTCGCGGATGTCCGCGATCCCCTGGACGCGGCCCTCCTTGACGAGGTCCGCGATCTTCGCGGCCAGGTTGTCCGGGTTCACCTGGTAGGGGAGCTCCGTGACGACCAGGCACACGCGGCCCTGGATCTCCTCCACGTTCACCACGGCGCGCATGGTGATCGAGCCGCGACCCGTGCGGTACGCCTCCTCGATGCCCTTGTGGCCGAGGATCGTGGCGCCCGTGGGGAAGTCCGGGCCCTTGATGCGCTGGAGCAGCGCCGCGAGGAGCTCCTCGCGCGAGGCGTCCGGGTGGTCGAGGTGCCACTGCACGCCCGCCGCGACCTCGCGGAGGTTGTGCGGCGGGATGTTGGTCGCCATGCCGACGGCGATGCCCGCCGAGCCGTTGACCAGCAGGTTCGGGAACCGCGCGGGCAGGACCGAGGGCTCCTGGGTGCGGCCGTCGTAGTTGTCCTGGAAGTCGACGGTGTCCTTGTCGATGTCCCGGACCATCTCCATGGCGATCGG
>JAEWGQ010000108.1 GCA_023388235.1 Actinomycetes bacterium
GCGCAGGGCCGACGCAGCGTCGGCGTCGGCCTGCGTCGCCGCCGTGAGCGCGGCCACCGCCTCGGCCGGTGCCGGCGGGGGAGCGACGGCCGCACGCCGGTAGAGCTGCGCGACCGCCTCGGCGGTCCCCGTCCCGTACACCCCGTCCACCGCCCCGCGGTACAGCCCCAGCTCGGCCAGGGCCTGCTGGACCGCCGCCACGTCCGGGCCCGGCTCGGCCGCACCGGGCACCAGGTCGCGGTAGAGCCGGAACGGGAGCGCCAGGGCGATGAGCGGGCGACCCGACACGTCGGCGAGCGCCTCGCCCGGCCGCAGCGTGTCGCCGGCGGTCTTGCGGGCCGCGGTGACCACGGGGACCTCGGCTGCCGCGGGCGGGGCGACGTCCGTGGTCGACCCGAGCGCCACCGCGCCGGTGAGCGTCCCCGTGTCGACGGTCAGGCGCCGGTGCTCGATCGTCGCGGTGACGACCGGCGTCGCCCGGGAGCTGTCGATCGCCGTCTCCCACGGTGACCGGACGAACGACCCCAGGACGAACGCCGCGACGAGGGCGAGCCCGCAGCCCGCACCCCACCCGCCCAGCCACCGCCAGTGCGACCGCGGGGCCGCCGCGCGGTCGTCGTCGGCGGTCACGGCCAGTCCCAGAGGACGTCGGCGTGGGCGGCGATCAGCTCCCGGGCCTCGGCGAGGGCCTCGTCGGTCGTCGCGCGTCTCGCGACGAGCTCGTCGGCGTGCTCGGCGACCACCGGCAGGGTCGCCCGCGCGTAGAGGTCGGCCATGCGCGGCGTGAACCCGATCTCCTCCTTGCAGGACACGACGGCGAGCGCGAGCTGCACCTGCTGCTCGCTGATCCCGTCTGACCCCGCGCCGACGACGGACCACGGGACCTCCGGGTCCTGCGCCATGCCGCGGGTCGTGAAGCACGCGCCGAGCTCGTCGAACAGCGCGGCGGTCTCGTCCTGCCGCATGAGCGCCATCTGGGCCGCCCGGATGCCGTCGGTCCACGGCCCGGTGAGCTGGTGGGCCTCGGTGAACCGGTCGCCGGCCCCGGACGCGGCGCACCCCTCGACCACCTCCCGGTCCTCCTCGGTCAGCAGGGTGTTCGGGTGCGGGGGCCGGTTCTCGAGCCCGTGCACCCCACCTGCGCCGGGCACGCCGTTGGCCGCGAGGTCCGCGTCCGACATGGGCTCGACGAACGCGAACCGCTCGGCCTGCGCGACGGTCCACGGCCCGTAGAAGTGCTCGGAGAGGTAGACCGGGTCGGTCCCCGGCGGGGGCGCGACGAAGTCGACGCCGCGCTCCCGCGCGCACAGCGCCAGCGCGACGCTCCCCGCGCTGGTGAGCACCGCGCGCTCCTCGTCCGTGGTCTCGAACCGGTCGAGCGGGACGACCACGGCGCCCGTCACCTCGTCGAGCTGCGGCGTCAGGTCCATCCCGTCCACCGTCAGCGGCGCGACCGACGACCACGGCGTCGGCGTGGCCGTGCCCGGTCCGCCCGCGCCGTCGCTCCCGGAGCAGCCGGCGGCGAGCGCGACCGCCACCGTCGCGCCCACGCCCCGGAGCGCCTTCGTCCGCATCACGCCCGCTCAGCAGCCCACGAAGACGAAGCCGCTCACCCGGTCGTTCCAGTTCTCGCCCGGGCGGTCACCGGCACCGTTCCGCAGGTCGGGGTCGCGGTGGCTGTGGCCGACGAGCGTCGCGCTGTTCAGCCGGAACCTGTCGCCCGAGGGGTAGCCGGTGCTCATGTCGGCGTGCTCGTGGAACTCCGTGTGCCGGCACCTCGCGCCGTTGGCGGCGGCGGACGTCACCTGGTCGTTGAAGGCGAGATCGCCCCAGAACGAGACCCAGCTGTGCGCCGAGCCCATCCACTTCCCCGTGTAGCCGAGGTCCCGCCAGACGCAGGTGTACCCCACGGCACAGTCGCCGGCGGCCGAGGCCGCCGGTGCCGCCGTGCCGACGAGGGCCGCCGCCAGTGCTCCCGCCACAGCCAGCCGAGCCGTTCGCCTCATGATCTTCCCCCGCCGCTCTCGTCGTCCCCGGACGGTCGCCCGGGGGCCGCGAGCTCCGCGGGCGGGCGTGGCGGCGTCGCGCACGTCGGCCCGGGAGCCAGCGGCCGGGAGGAGTCTGCGACCGGTTGCGGCACTCAACGCCGCGCGCGGCGACGTCGTGCGCCGGTCCGGGCTCGCGGGTGAGGGTCGTCTCCGCAGTCTTCGGTGGTCGAGAGGGGGATGAGGGGGCGTCCGTGCGGCGTGCCGTAGGTGGGGGCGGCGCTCGCCGCCCCCACCGCGGACGTCCCCGCGAGGTCCTGCGCCTACGGGCGCGGCACGTTGCGCAGGTTCGACCGGGCCATCGCCATGACCTCGCCCATGCCGCCGCCGAGGATCTCCTTGCTCATCGCCGCGGTGAACCCGCTGACCTGCTGGCGCGTGATCTTCGGCGGGATCGACAGCGCCCGCGGGTCGGTCACGAGGTCGACCAGCGCCGGGCCGTCGTGGGCGAACGCCTCGCGCAGCGCCGTGCGGATCTGGGTCGGGTCCTCGACGCGGACGGACGGGATGCCGATCGCCCGCGCGACGGCGGCGTAGTCGACCGACGGGGAGTCGGTGCCGAACGACGGCAGGCCGTCGACCAGCATCTCCAGGCGCACCATGCCGAGCGTCGCGTTGTCGAACAGGATGATCTTCACCGGCAGCTGGTAGTGCACCAGCGTGACGAGCTCGCCGAGCAGCATCGACAGGCCGCCGTCGCCCGCGATCGCCACGACGTGCTTCTGCCGCGCGCCGGAGTCCCGGGCCGCGAACGCCGCGCCGATCGCGTGCGGCACCGCGTTCGCCATCGACCCGTGCAGGAACGACCCGATGACCCGGCGCCGGCCGTTCGGCGTCAGGTAGCGCGCCGCCCAGACGTTGCCCATGCCCGTGTCCACCGTGAACACCGCGTCGTCGGCGGCCTCCTCGTCGAGCACGACGGCCGCGTACTCCGGGTGGATCGGTGTGTGGTGCTCGACGTCCTTCGTGTACGCGCCGACCACGCCGGACATGGCACGCTCGTGCTTCTTCAGCATGGAGCCGAGGAACCGGCGCGACTTCTTGCGGCTGACCAGCGGCAGCAGCAGGCGCACCGTCTCGCCGACGTCGCCCACCACGGCCAGGTCGGACCGGGTGCGCCGGCCGAGGTGCGTCGGGTCGAGGTCGACCTGGGCGGTGCGGACGTCCGCGGGCAGGAACTGGTCGTACGGGAAGTCGGTGCCGAGCAGGATCAGCAGGTCCGCCTCGTCCATCGACGCCTGGAGCGCCCCGTACCCGAGCAGGCCGGTCATCCCGACGTCGAACGGGTTGTCGTACTGGATGTGCTCCTTGCCGCGCAGGCTGTGCCCGACGGGCGCCGCGATCTTGTCGGCCAGCGCGAGCACGTCGTCGTGCGCGCCCCGCACGCCGGCGCCGGCCAGGATGGTGACCTTCTTCGCGGCGTCGATCGCGTCGGCCAGCGCCGCGACGTCGGCCTCGGCGGGCACGACCCGCGGGCGGCGCGGCCGGGTGAGCGTGTCGTTCGCGGGGGCCGGGGCCTCGAGGTCCGCCACGTCGCCGGGGATCGTCAGCACCGCGACGCCCGGGGCGCCGTACGCGTGGTGGATCGCGGAGCGGATCACGCGCGGGGCCTGCGCGGCCGACGAGATCATCTCGGAGTACACCGAGCACTCGACGAACAGCCGGTCCGGGTGCGTCTCCTGGAAGTACTGGGTGCCGATCTGCGCGCTCGGGATGTGCGAGGCGATCGCGAGCACCGGGACGCGGCTGCGGTTCGCGTCGTACAGGCCGTTGATGAGGTGCAGGTTGCCGGGCCCGCACGAGCCGGCGCACACCGCGAGGCGGCCGGTGATCTCGGCCTCCGCGGCGGCGGCGAACGCGGCGGCCTCCTCGTGCCGGACGTGCACCCACTGGATGTCGACGCCGTCCTTCTGCGCCCGCCGGACCGCGTCGACCACCGGGTTCAGGCTGTCCCCGACGATGCCGTAGATGTGCGTCGCGCCGGCCGCCACCACCTGGGCGACGAGCTGGTCGGCCACCGTGCTGCTGCGTGCCACGTCCCGCTCCTGTCGTTGTCGTGTCCAGCCATATTCATCCCATGACTCGCGGGTGCGCCACCCGGGGGGCTGTCTGGTCGGTCACCCCGCCGGCGCGGACCGCGCGCACGGCCGATCTGCTGAAAGTGTGCGGAGGTGTTGTGGACGGCGCACCTGGGGGCTCCCGGACTGGCACGCTCGGCACGTGGAACCCACCCCGGCGGCCGCCGCCCGGCGCGAGCTCACCGACTTCACGCGCTGCGCCGCGTGCGGGACCCCGCTGGCCGGACCGCGCTGCGACCGCTGCGGGCTGGACCTGTCCGGCGACGACGGCGCACGGATCGCGGACGCGTCGCGCGCCGCCGCCCGTGCCCTCGACGAGCGGCAGCGGGTCATCGACGCCGTGCGGGCCGCGCAGGCCGCGCGGGGCGGCGTGGCCGGAGCGGGTGCGGTGCCCGGC
>JAEWGQ010000093.1 GCA_023388235.1 Actinomycetes bacterium
TGGCGATCACGTTCTCCCCGGCCGCGTTCCTCGGGCACTTCACCGTGTTCGTGCTCGCGGTGTTCGTCGGGTACTACGTCATCTCCAACGTCAGCCACTCGCTGCACACCCCGCTCATGGCCCAGACGAACGCCATCTCCGGGATCATCCTGGTCGGCGCGCTGCTGCAGATCGGCAGCGACAGCTGGGTCGTGTCGGCGCTCGCGTTCGCGGCGGCCGCGGTCGCCTCCATCAACATCTTCGGTGGCTTCCTCGTGGCCTACCGCATGATCGGGATGTTCCGGAAGGAGGAGGCCTGAGATGCTCACCTCCGCTGTCCAGGGCGTGTACCTCGTCGCCGCCGTCCTGTTCGTCCTGAGCCTCGCGGGCCTGTCGAAGCAGGAGACCGCCCGCCGCGGCAACCTGCTCGGCATGGTCGGCATGGGCCTGGCGCTGGCCGCCACCGTCGTGCTGGCCGTCGACCGGTCCGAGCGCGACCCGCTCGTCACGCTGCTGCTCATCGCCCTCGTGCTGGTCATCGGGATCACCGTCGGCACCTGGCGGGCGCGCAGCGTCGAGATGACGCAGATGCCCGAGATGATCGCGATGCTGCACTCGTTCGTCGGCGTCGCGGCCGTGCTCGTCGGCTTCAACTCGTACCTGACCGAGACGCACGCGGACGCCGTGCACCTGGTCGAGGTGTTCCTCGGCGTGCTCATCGGCGCCGTGACGTTCACCGGCTCCGTCGTCGCGTACCTGAAGCTCGCCGCGAAGATGAAGTCCGCGCCGCTCACGCTGCCGGGGCGCAACTGGCTGAACCTCGGGGCCCTCGTGGTCTCGGCCGGCCTCATGGCCTGGTTCCTCGCGAGCCCGTCGCTGGTGCCGCTGGTGCTCATGACGGTCGTGGCGCTCGCGCTCGGCTGGCACCTGGTCGCCGCGATCGGCGGCGGCGACATGCCCGTCGTCGTGTCGATGCTGAACTCGTATTCCGGGTGGGCCGCGGCCGCCGCCGGCTTCATGCTCAGCAACAACCTGCTGATCGTGACCGGCGCGCTCGTCGGGTCCTCCGGCGCGATCCTGTCGTACATCATGTGCCGCGCCATGAACCGCTCGTTCATCAGCGTGATCCTCGGCGGCTTCGGCGCCGAGGGCGGCACGGTGGCCGCGGCGGACCGGGACTACGGCGAGCACCGGGAGGTGCAGGCCGCGGACGTCGCGGAGATGCTGAAGAACGCCCGCTCCGTCGTCATCACCCCCGGCTACGGCATGGCCGTCGCCAAGGCGCAGTACCCGGTCGCCGACCTGGTCGCCCGGCTGCGGGCCGCCGGCGTGGACGTGCGGTTCGGGGTGCACCCCGTCGCGGGGCGCCTGCCCGGGCACATGAACGTGCTGCTCGCCGAGGCCAAGGTGCCGTACGACATCGTCCTCGAGATGGACGAGATCAACGACGACCTGGCCGACACCGACGTGGTGCTCGTCATCGGGGCCAACGACACGGTGAACCCCGCCGCGCTCGAGGACCCGGGATCCCCGATCGCCGGCATGCCGGTGCTCGAGGTGTGGCACGCCCGCCAGGTGATCGTGTTCAAGCGGTCGATGGCCACCGGGTACGCCGGCGTCCAGAACCCGCTGTTCTTCCGCGAGAACACCGCCATGCTGTTCGGCGACGCGAAGGACCAGGTGGAGCGCATCGTCGCGGCCCTCTGACGCCGCGCCCCGAGGCCTCCCGCACCGCCCGCCCGGCGGTCCGGGAGGCCTCGTCGTCCCGCCGTCGACGCGCCGTCACCGGCCGCTTGCCAAAGGTCCCACCGCCGTTCGCGGCGGACGGCACTAGGCTGAGGTCGCAAACCACCGCATTCGTCGAAGGAGCACCATGGCCAGCATCGAGGCCGTCGGCGCCCGCGAGATCCTGGACTCGCGCGGCAACCCCACTGTCGAGGTCGAGGTCGCGCTCGACGACGGCACGATCGCCCGTGCCGGCGTGCCCTCGGGCGCCTCGACCGGTGCCTTCGAGGCCGTCGAGCGCCGTGACGGCGACAAGTCGCGGTACCTGGGCAAGGGCGTCGAGAACGCCGTCAACGCCGTGATCGACGAGATCGCCCCGGAGATCATCGGCTTCGAGGCCTCCGAGCAGCGCCTGGTGGACCAGGCCCTGATCGACCTCGACGGCACCCCGAACAAGGGCAAGCTGGGCGCGAACGCGATCCTCGGCGTCTCGCTGGCCGTCGCGAAGGCCGCGGCCGACTCGGCCGACCTGCCGCTGTTCCGCTACGTCGGCGGCCCGAACGCCCACGTGCTCCCCGTCCCGATGATGAACATCCTCAACGGCGGGTCGCACGCGGACTCCAACGTGGACATCCAGGAGTTCATGGTCGCCCCGATCGGCGCCACGACCTTCCGCGAGGCGCTGCGCACCGGCGCCGAGGTGTACCACTCGCTGAAGTCCGTCCTGAAGAGCAAGGGCCTGGCCACCGGCCTCGGCGACGAGGGCGGCTTCGCGCCGAACCTCGAGTCGAACCGCGCCGCGCTCGACCTCATCCTCGTCGCGATCGAGAAGGCCGGCTTCGTGCCCGGCACCGACGTCGCGCTCGCCCTGGACGTCGCCTCCACCGAGTTCTTCAAGGACGGCGCCTACCAGTTCGAGGGCAAGGCCACCTCGCCCGCCGAGATGATCGCCTTCTACGAGCAGCTCGTGGCGGACTACCCGCTGGTCTCCATCGAGGACCCGCTGTCCGAGGACGAGTGGGGCTCCTGGTCCGAGCTCGTCGCGAAGGTCGGCGACAAGGTCCAGATCGTCGGCGACGACCTGTTCGTCACCAACCCGGAGCGCCTGGCCAAGGGCATCGAGCTCAAGGCCGCGAACGCGCTGCTGGTCAAGCTGAACCAGATCGGCACCCTGACCGAGACGCTGGACGCCGTCACCCTGGCCCAGCGCAACGGCTTCACCACGATGACCTCGCACCGCTCCGGCGAGACCGAGGACGTCACCATCGCCGACCTGTCCGTCGCGACCAACGCCGGCCAGATCAAGACCGGTGCCCCGGCGCGCGGCGAGCGCATCAACAAGTACAACCAGCTGCTCCGCATCGAGGAGGAGCTGGACGACGCCGGCCGCTACGCCGGCGCGTCGGCCTTCCCGCGCTGGAAGGCCTGAGCCGCACCGCTCACGTCCGGAGGCCGGTGACCCCACGGGGTCGCCGGCCTCCGGCGCGTCCGGGCGCCGGCGTGTGCGGATCGTGTGCGCGTCGGCGGACACGGCCGGGGCTCCTGCGGGTCCGCGGGGCCCGAGCGGGGCACAATCGAGCCATGCCGCCTGCCCGTCGCCCTGCCGCGCCCCGCACGGGTGCCGCGCCCGGCGACCCGCAGCGGGCACCCGCCCCCCGCCCGGCGGCGGGTCCCCCCCCGGGGGCGCGGGCCTCCGGCGTCCCCGGCGGGGGGCCGGCGGGGACGCCGGATGTGCGGGGCGTGTGTGCATCCGCGGACACGGCCGGGCGTCCTGCGGGCCGGGGCGTGACGGGCGGGGCAGAAT
>JAEWGQ010000143.1 GCA_023388235.1 Actinomycetes bacterium
GCTCGAGGCCGCCTCGGGCCTGACGGCGGACGAGGCGCGCGCGGAGCTGCTGCGGCGTCTGACGGCGGACGCGCAGGCGGCGGCGACGGCGTCGGTGCGGCGCATCGAGGCGCAGGCGCGACGCACCGGCGAGGCGCGGGCCCGGCGGGTGCTCGCGACGGCGGCGCAGCGCACGGCGGTCGCGACCAGCAGCCACAGCAGCCTGACCCTGCTGCCGCTGCCGTCGGACGAGATGAAGGGCCGGATCATCGGCAAGGAGGGCCGGAACATCCGGCTGTTCGAGGCGCTGACCGGCGTGAACGTGCTGGTGGACGAGACCCCGGGCACCGTCGTGCTGTCCTGCTTCGACGCGGAGCGCCGCGAGGTCGCGCGGGTCGCGCTCGAGGCGCTGATGGCGGACGGCCGGATCAACCCGCAGCGCATCGAGGCCGCGTACGCGCAGGCGCTGGAGGGCGTCGACGACCGGGCGGACGAGGCGGGTCACGCGGCGGCCGAGCGCGCGGGCGTCCGCGGCCTGGACCCGGCGCTGGTGCGGGTGCTCGGGCGGCTGCGCCTGCGCACGTCGTTCGGGCAGGACGTGCTGGACCACGTGGTCGAGTCGGCGCTGCTGGCCGCGCAGGTCGCCGCGGAGCTCGGGGCGGACGTGGACGTCGCCCGGCGGTCCGCGCTGCTGCACGACCTGGGCAAGGCGCTCACGGGCGAGGTCCCGGGCACGCACGCCGCGGTGGGCGCGGCGCTGGCCGCGCGGCACGGGGAGTCGCCGGCGGTGGTGAACGCCATCGCGGCGCACCACGACGAGGTCCCGGCGGAGACGGTCGAGGCGGTGCTGGTGCAGGTCGCGGACGCGATGTCCGCCGCCCGTCCGGGCGCGCGCCGCGAGGACGTCGAGCAGCACGTCGAGCGGCTGGAGAAGCTGGAGGAGCTGGTGGCGGGGCACGCCGGCGTGCGCCGGGCGCTCGCCATGGCGGCCGGCCGCGAGATGCGCGTGGTCGTGGAGCCCGCGCAGGTCGCGGACACCGACGTGAACCGGCTGGCCGTGGAGATCGCGCGCCACATCGAGCAGGACCTGTCCTACCCGGGCGAGATCACCGTCACCGTGGTCCGCGAGGTGCGGGCGAGCGCGACGGCGGGCTGACCGGCCCGCGCCGGGTCACAGCGGTCCGGCACCGCCGGCGCCCGCGGCGAACCCGCCCGACCCGCCGGGCGCCCCGGGCACCACGGTCGCGTCCCGCGCGGCCCGGCCGGACGTCCGCGCGCTGCGGCCCTGCAGCCAGACGGCGAGCCGGGTGAGCGAGATGTTGACGACCAGGTAGATCCCCGCGCCCATGAGGAACAGCGCGACGTAGTACCGGTTCCCGAAGTACTGCGCGTTGTTCTGCATGGCCTTGAGCAGCTCGGGGTAGCCGACGATGAACCCGAGCGACGAGTCCTTGAGCAGCACCACCAGCTGCGCGATCAGGCTGGGCAGCATGGTGCGCACCGCCTGGGGGAGCAGGACGAGCAGCAGCGTCTGCGTCCGGGACAGGCCGATGGCGTAGGCGGCCTCGGCCTGACCGCGCGGCAGCGAGGCGAGCCCGGCGCGCAGGATCTCCGCGATGATCGCCATGTTGTAGACGACCAGGCCGAACACGACGGCGCCGAACGCGTCCCACCCGAAGCCGAGCAGCGCGAACAGCATCATCAGCAGCACGGGCAGCCCGCGGAACAGCTCGATGACGACCGTGGCGGGCGCGCGCAGCCACCGCACGCGGGCGGTGCGCCAGACGGCCAGCAGCAGCCCGAGCAGCAGCGCGAGGGGAGCGGCCACGACGGCGGCGCGCAGCGTGGCGCCCAGGCCCTTGACGACCATCGAGGTCCACACGGCCTCGGCGGACTGGCCCTTCGGCGGGTCGTACAGCACGTCCCAGCGGTCGGCGCCGAACAGGCCCCGCTGGTCGGCGTAGCGGAACGCGAGCGCGAGGAGGACGACGACCAGCAGGGCGCCGGCGACGGAGCCGATCCGCTCCCGCCGCCGCGCGACGGGGCCGGGCTCGTCGTAGAGGACGGAGCTCATCGGGCGAACGCCACCTTCCGCTCCAGGACGCCGGCGAGGTAGCCCGCCGGCACCGTGATGACCAGGTAGAACAGGGCGACGCCGAGCAGCGCCTGGATGCTCTCGCCGGGGTTCGCCAGGGCGATGCGCCGGCCCGAGGCGAGCAGCTCGACCACGGCGAACCCGGCGGCGACCGAGGTGTTCTTGGTCAGGGCGATGAGCACGTTGATGAGCGGCGGCACGACGGAGCGGACGGCCTGCGGCAGCACGACGAGCCCGAGGGTCTGCCCGAACGTCAGCCCGATCGCGCGCGCCGCCTCGGCCTGGCCGACGGGGACGCCGTTGATGCCGGACCGCACGGCCTCGCACACGAACGCCGACGTGTAGGCGGACAGGGCGAACACGGCCGTCCAGAACCCGAGCGGCGGCAGGACGCCGAACTGCGGGACGACGAACACGAGGAAGAAGAACACCAGCGTGAGCGGGGTGTTGCGCAGCACCTCCACCCAGACCACCGCGATGCCGCGCAGCGTCGCCACGGGGGAGACGCGCATGGCGGCGAGCACGGTGCCCGCGGCCAGCGCGATCGCCCCGGAGATCGCGGCGAGCTGCAGCGTGACGCGGAAGCCGCTCAGGTAGGCCGGCAGGTTGTCGGCGATCAGGTCCACGCGGGGTCCTCCACGGTCGGTGCGGCGCCGCGCGCCCCGGGCGGGACGCGCGGCGCCGGGTCGGGCGTCAGTACCGGTCGACCGTCGGGGGCTCCGGGGTCGGCAGCACGGTGCCGGCGGTCGCCTCCCACGCCTCGGTCCAGGAGCCGTCCTCGAACGACGCCTCGAGGACGTCGTTGATCCACATCCGGAAGTCGGTGTCGTCGAGGGCGAGGCCGATGCCGTAGGGCTCCTCGGTGAACGGGTCGCCGCGGACCTCGAACGTCGGGTCGTCGGCCGCGAAGCCGGCGAGGATGACGTTGTCGGTGCTCATCGCGTCGACCTGGCCGCCGCGCAGCGGCTCGAGGCAGTCGGAGTAGGCGCCGAACGGGACCACGTCGGTGTCGGGGTAGTTCGCCAGCAGGTTGGCCTCGGGGGTCGAGCCGGCGACGGTGCACACCTTCTTCCCGGCGAGGTCGTCGGGCCCCTGGATGTCCTCGTTGTCGGCGAGCGTGAGGATCGACTGGCCGGCCACGTAGTACGGGCCGGCGAAGGAGACGGCCTTCTTGCGCTCGTCGTTGATCGTGTAGGTGGCGACCACGATGTCCACCTGCCCGGAGTCGATGAACGACTCGCGGTTGGCGGAGATGGTCTCGACCCACTCGATGCCGTCCTCGGGGATGCCGAGGGCGCCGGCGATGATCTTGCCGATCTCGACGTCGAAGCCCTCGGGCGTGCCGTCCGGCCCCACGAGCCCGAACAGCGGCTGGTCGAACTTGGTGCCGATGGTGATCTTCCCGGCGTCGGCGAGCTCCGCCATCGTCGAGCCCTCGGGGAAGTCGTCCGCGGCGACGTCCGACACCTCCGGGGTCGTCTCGTCGCCGGAGTCGTCGGATCCACCGCACGCGGCGAGGGTCAGGACGGCGGCGGCGGCGAGGGCGATCGGTCCTGCGGTGCGGGTTCTCATGGGATCTCCTTGCGTCGCGTGTCGGTCGGTGTCGTTCCGGTCTCGCGTCAGTGGCTGAGGATCTTGGACAGGAAGTCCCGCGCCCGGTCGCTGCGGGGGGCGGTGAAGAACGTCTCGGGGTCGGCCTCCTCGACGACGGCGCCGCCGTCCATGAAGACGACGCGGTCGGCCGCGCGGCGGGCGAAGCCCATCTCGTGCGTGACGACGACCATCGTCATGCCCTCCGCCGCGAGGGCGACCATGACGTCGAGGACCTCGGTGATCATCTCGGGGTCGAGCGCGGAGGTCGGTTCGTCGAACAGCATCACCTTGGGCTCCATGGCGAGCGCGCGGGCGATGGCGACGCGCTGCTGCTGGCCGCCGGAGAGCTGGGCGGGCAGCTTGTCCGCCTGGTTCGCGACGCCGACGCGCTCGAGCAGGGCCATCGCCCGCTCCTTCGCGGGACCGGCGCCCATGCGGCGGACCTTGCGCAGGCCGAGCGTGACGTTCTGCAGCACGGTGCGGTGCGCGAACAGGTTGAACGACTGGAACACCATGCCGACGTCGGCGCGCAGCCGGGCCAGGTCGCGGCCCTCGGCGGGCAGGGGCTGGCCGTCGAGGGTGATCGTGCCGGACTCGATGGTCTCGAGCCGGTTGATGGTCCGGCACAGCGTGGACTTGCCGCTGCCGGACGGGCCGATGACCACGACGACCTCGCCGCGCCGGACGGTGAGGCTCACGTCCTGCAGCACGTGCAGGGGGCCGAAGTGCTTGTTGACGTGGTCCAGGACGACGAGGGGCTCGCCGCCGTGCGCGGGGCGCGGGGCTGCGGGGGCCGGGGCCGGGTCGGGCTCTGCCATCCCTGGAACGTAAGGGGCGAATGTGACGGGCGCCACCCGTTCGCGTCACAGAAACGTAACGGACGAGTCATGCCGGCGTCGTCGCACCGCCACCCGGCGCACCCGGCCCACGGGGCGGTGGGGGCGGCCCGCCGGGCCGGGGGCCGC
>JAEWGQ010000144.1 GCA_023388235.1 Actinomycetes bacterium
TGCCGGCGGCCACCGGCGGGGTGCGCCGCAGCGCCGGGGCGGCCGGGCGCGCGCCGTCCGCGGGGTCGGCGGCGGGGTGCTGGCGCATGCCGTCGAGGCTAGGGGGCGCGGACGCCCCCGCGTGGCACTTCCGTCCCGTGACGTCGCGCCGGCGTGCCGGTCAGCTGAGGAAGGAGTGGTCCTCGTCGGGGAACGCCCCGCCGCGGACCTCGGCGGCGTACGCCCGCGCGGCCTGGCCGAGCAGCTCGCCGACGGGGGCGAACACCTTCGCGAACCGGGGCTGCCAGTCCGCCATGCCGGCCATGTCGGTCCACACCAGCACCTGGCCGTCGCAGTCCGGGCCGGCGCCGATGCCGATGGTCGGGATGTGCAGGATCTCCGTGACCCGCGCGGCCACGGGCGCCGGCACCATCTCCAGCACGACGGCGACGGCCCCGGCGTCCTGGACGGCGACGGCGTCCTCGGCGAGCCGCTCGGCCGCCTCGTCGCCGCGGCCCTGCACGCGGTGCCCGCCCAGGGTGTGCTCCGACTGCGGCGTGAATCCGAGGTGCGCCACCACCGGCACGCCCGCCTCGGTCAGGGCGCGGATCTGCGGCGCGACGCGCTGGCCGCCCTCGAACTTCACCGCGTGCGCGCCGGCCTCCTTGAGGTAGCGGACGGCGGTGGCGAGCGCCTGCTCGGGGCCGGACTCGTAGGTGCCGAACGGCAGGTCGGCCACGACGAGGGCCCGCTGGGTGGCGCGGACGACGGCGCGGGTGGGCGGGATCATCTCGTCCACCGTCACGGGGATCGGCGAGGTGTGCCCGAGCATCGTGTTGCCGATGGAGTCGCCCACCAGCAGCAGGTCGATGCCGGCCTCGTCGAAGATGCGCGCCGTCACGAAGTCGTACGCGGTCAGCATCGTCAGCTTCTCGCCGCGCTGCTTGGCCTCCGCCAGGTGGTGCACGCGCACGCGGCGGACGGGGCTGGGGGCGGGGTGCTGGGACATCAGTGCTGCTCCACGGGGTCGGTGGTCGTGCCTGTCGCGGCTCCGGTGGCCGCGGGGGTGCCCGCGGCGGGCTCGCGCCAGCGCGTCGTGATCGGCAGCCTACGGTCGCGGCCGAACGCCAGGGCCGTGACCTTGGGGCCGAGGGGGTACTGCCGGCGCTTCCACTCGGCGCGGTCCACCAGGGAGAGCACCTTGTCGACCACCTCGGGGTCGAAGCCGCGGGCCAGCAGCTCGGCGCGGCCCTCGGCGTGCTCGACGTAGGCGTCGAGCACCTGGTCGAGCAGGTCGTACGGGGGCAGCGAGTCCTGGTCGACCTGGCCGGGGCGCAGCTCGGCCGACGGGGGCTTGGTGATCGAGTTCTCGGGGATCGGCGGGATCTCGCCGGCGTCGACGGCGTGCGTGTTCCGCCACCGCGCGAGGGCCCACACGCGCGACTTGTCGACGTCCTTCAGCGGCGCGTACCCGCCCACCGCGTCGCCGTAGATCGTCGAGTAGCCGACGGCGAGCTCGGTCTTGTTGCCCGTGGCGAGGACCAGGTGGCCCTCGGCGTTGGACAGCGCCATGAGGATGACGCCGCGCACCCGGGCCTGCAGGTTCTCGGCCGCGACGCCCTCGAGGGCCATCTCGCCCTCGAACGCGTCCACCATCGGCTTGATCGGCTGCACCCGGTAGTCGGCGCCCACGCGCCGGGCCAGGTCGGCGGCGTCGTCCTTGCTGTGGTCCGAGGACCACCGCGACGGCATCGAGACGCCCACCACGCGGTCGCCCCCGAGCGCGTCCGCCGCGATCGCCGCCACGAGCGCGGAGTCGATGCCGCCGGACATGCCGAGCACGACGGACCGGAAGCCGTTCTTGCGGACGTAGCCGGTCAGGCCGGTGACCAGCGCGCGGTAGATCTCCTCGTCCGGGTCGAGCGGCGGCGCGACCTCGCCGCGCGCGGGGGCGGTGCCCGCGGCGGGCAGGTCCCACACCAGCAGGTGCTCCACGAACTGCGGCGCGGACGCCAGCAGGGTCCCGTCGGTGCCGACGACGAACGACCCGCCGTCGAACACGAGGTCGTCCTGGCCGCCGACCATGTTGACGTAGGCGACGGGGGCGTCCACCTCCGCGGCCCGGCGCGCGGCGAGCTCGGTGCGGATGTGGCCCTTGCCCTCCTCGAACGGCGAGCCGTTGACGACGACGAGCAGGTCCAGGTCGTCGTCCGCGAGCTCGGCGACGGGGCCCTCCTGCCAGATGTCCTCGCAGACCAGCAGGCCGACGCGGCGCCCGGCGACCTCGACGACCGTCGGCTCGCCGCCGGGGGCGAAGATGCGGAACTCGTCGAACACCCCGTAGTTCGGCAGGTGGTGCTTGTCGTACCGCTGCTGCACCCGGCCGTCGCGCAGGACCACGGCCTGGTTGGTGGGCCGGGCCGGCGCGCCCTCGTGCTCGCGGCTGGTGCGCTCCCCGACGGTGCCGACGACGACGGTCAGGCCGCCCAGGCCGGCCGCCGCGAGGTCCGCCGCCAGCCCGGTCAGCGCCTGCTCCGCCGCCCGCCGGAACGACGCCCGCAGCGCCAGGTCCTCGATGGGGTAGCCGGTGACGGTCATCTCGGGGAACGCGACCAGGTCGGCCCCCGCGGAGGCCGCCCGGCGCGCCTGCGCGAGGACGGCGGCGGCGTTGCCGGCGAGGTCGCCGACGCAGGTGTCGATCTGGGCGAGGGCGACCCGCAGAGGGCGGGATCCGTGCTGGTCGGGCATGACGCGAGCCTATTCGGGTGGAACCGCCCGGGCGAGCGGCGTGGTGCGGCGCCACCGGCCCGTCCGGATCGTGCAGGATGTACCGCATGGACAGGCAGCAGGAGTTCGTCCTCCGCACCGTGGAGGAGCGCGACATCCGTTTCATCCGGCTCTGGTTCACCGACGTGCTCGGGACCCTCAAGTCGGTGGCGGTCGCGCCCGCGGAGCTGGAGTCCGCGTTCTCCGAGGGCATCGGGTTCGACGGGTCCTCCATCGAGGGCCTGACCCGGGTGTACGAGGCGGACATGATCGCCAAGCCCGACCCGACGACGTTCCAGGTGCTGCCCTGGCGCGGGGAGCGGCACGGCACGGCCCGGATGTTCTGCGACATCCTCACGCCGGAGGGCGAGCCGTCGCTGGCGGACACCCGCAACGTGCTCAAGCGCGCGCTGGCCCGGGCGAGCGAGAAGGGCTTCACCTTCTACACGCACCCCGAGGTCGAGTTCTACCTGTTCGAGGCGCCGGCCGACCCGGCGCAGCCGCTGGTCCCCGTCGACCAGGGCGGCTACTTCGACCACGTGCCGCGCGGCACCGCGCACGACTTCCGGCGCGCCGCGATCACGATGCTCGAGTCCATGGGCATCTCCGTGGAGTTCTCGCACCACGAGGCCGGCCCGGGCCAGAACGAGATCGACCTGCGGTACGCCGACGCGCTGACCACGGCCGACAACATCATGACGTTCCGCACGGTGGTCAAGGAGGTCGCGCTCGAGCAGGGCGTGTTCGCGTCCTTCATGCCGAAGCCGCTCGCGGACCAGCCGGGCTCCGGCATGCACACGCACCTGTCGCTGTTCGAGGGCGACCGGAACGCGTTCCACGAGCCGGGCGGGCACCTGGACCTGTCGCGGACCGCCCGCGCGTTCATCGCCGGGCTGCTGCGGCACGCCGCCGAGATCACCGCGGTGACCAACCAGTTCACGAACTCCTACAAGCGGCTGTGGGGCGGCTCCGAGGCGCCGTCCTACATCTGCTGGGGCCACAACAACCGGTCCGCGCTGGTGCGGGTGCCGATGTACAAGCCCGGCAAGTCGAACTCCTCGCGGATCGAGTACCGCGGCGTCGACTCGGCGACCAACCCGTACCTGGCGTTCGCGGTGCTGCTCGCCGCGGGCCTCAAGGGCATCGACGAGGGCTACGAGCTGCCCGAGGGCGCGGACGACGACGTGTGGGAGCTCACGGACGCCGAGCGGCGCGCGCTGGGCATCGAGCCGCTGCCCGCGACGCTCGAGGCCGCGATCGCCGTGATGGAGAAGTCGGAGCTCGTCGCGGAGACGCTCGGCGAGCACGTCTTCGACTACGTCCTGCGCAACAAGAAGCAGGAGTGGGAGGAGTACCGCGCCCAGGTGACGCCGTACGAGCTCCGCCGCTTCCTCCCGATGCTCTGAGGGTCCTGCGGGTGGGGAGCGTGGCCGCGTGAGCAGCGCGTCCGTCGGCCGGGGAGGCACGCTCGCGGGCCGGCTGACCCGCGCCGGCTTCGCTGACGCGGCGCGCGCGGAGCGGCTGCTCGCCGACGCGGCGCTGGTCGCGCTGCTGGCGGACGGTCCCACGCGCGACGGCCCCACGCACGACGGC
>JAEWGQ010000177.1 GCA_023388235.1 Actinomycetes bacterium
GCGGCCCAGGCCTCGGCGGGGACGCCCTCGCCGGGCTCGCCCAGCCACAGGACACGGTCGACCCCGGATACGGCGACCGCGTCGGCCACCGCCCGGGTCCCGGCCACCACGGCCGTCACCACGGCGCCCTGCGGCGCGGCTGCGCGGGCCACCGCGACAGGGCCCGCGACCGCCGCGTCGCCGTCCACCAGCACGAGGACGTGCTGCGTGCTCTCGTTCATCGTCTCTGCTCCTTCTCGCGGCGCGGCCGCGGTCACAGGGCGCCGGCGGCGCGCAGCGCGTCGACCAGCTCGGCGGCCGCGGCGGCCGGGTCGGCGGTGGTGATGACGTGCCGGCCGCGGGCGCTGGGCGCGGGCCGGGAGGTGCCCGTGACCTCGGCGACGGCGACCGGCGCCGGCACGTCGAGGTCCGCGAGCGCGAGCACGTCGGTGGGCTTCTTCGCGGCGCCGAGGATGTCCTTCATCCCCGGGACGCGCGGGACGACGGCGTCGGCGGCGACCGCGAGCACGGCCGGGCCGGTGACGTCGAGCACCTGCACGCCGCGGTCGGTGGCGCGCTCGACGACGAGCCCGCCGTCGGTGGCCTGCACGTCGCCGACCCCGCCGAGCGCGGGCCAGCCGAGGTACCCGGCGAGCGTCATCGGCACCTGGCGGTCGCCGTTGTCGACGGACTCGGGCCCGGTGACGACGACGTCCACGTCGCCGACGGCCCGGACCGCGGCGGCGAGGACCGCGGCGGTGCGGGTGCTGCCCGCGCCGGCCAGGGCGTCGTCGGCCACGAGGACCAGGCGCTCCGGGCCGCGGGACAGGGCGGCCTTGCGGGCCAGCGGGGTGTCGGACGCGGCGGGGCCGACGGACAGGGCGACGACCTCGCCGCCGGTGGCGTCGGCCAGGCGGCGCGCGACCTCGAACGCGACGGGGTCGTGCTCGCTGACGGCGCTCTTGGACCGGCTCCAGTCGACGGTGCCGTCCGGGCGCACCTCGGCGTCCTGGGGGTTCGGCGCCCACTTGTAGGCGACGACGATCTTCATGGGTTTCTCCTCCGGCGGGCGGTGGTCGGTGGGGTGCAGCGGGTGCTCAGCTGTGGTCCTTGACGATCTGCCGGCCGGCGATGTGGACCATGATCTCGTCGGTGCCGCCGCCGAACCGGTGGCCGCGGATGTCCCGCCAGAGCCGGGAGACGCGGGTGCCGACGGTCACGCCGACGCCGCCGAAGACCTGCATGGCCTCGTCCGCGACCTCGAACGCCGCCATCGCGCAGTAGCGCTTGCACATCGCGCCCTGGCTCTTGAGCGGCACGTCCTGGTCGAGCATCCAGGCGGTGCGCAGCACGAAGTTGCGCATGTTCTCGACCTTGATGGCCATGTCGGTGAGCTTCTGCTGGATCAGCTGGAACTGGCCGATGGGCTTGCCGAACTGCACGCGCTGGGCGGCGTAGGTCGCGGCGTCCTCGTAGGCGCACTCCGCCAGGCCCCAGCACTGCGAGGCGATGACGAGCCGCTCCATCTCGAAGTTGCGCATGAGCTGCTTGAAGCCGGCGCCCTTGACGCCGACCAGGCAGGACTCGGGCAGCGTGACGTCGTCGAGGAAGATCTCGCACGAGTCGGAGATGTGCCAGACGATCTTCTCGAGCCGGTTGGTCGTCAGGCCCGGGGCGTCCATCGGCACCAGGTACATCGAGATGGCCTCGCGCGGGTTGGCGACGGACGGGTCCTTCGCCATGAGCAGCAGGTACTTGGACTGCAGCGCGTTGGTGATGAGGGTCTTGGTGCCGTTGAACGTCACCATGCCGTCGTGGTGCACGGCGGTCGCGGCCATCGCGGCGTTGTCGGAGCCGGCGCCGGGCTCGGTGAACCCGAGCGCGAACGGCACGTCGCCCGAGGCGAGCAGGCCGAGGATCTCCTGCTTCTGCTCCTCGGAGCCGAACTCCAGGATGTCCATCGCCTGCAGCAGCTCGAGGCCGTAGCCGTTGTTGAGGCCCTGCCGGGCCACGCGGGCGGCGAGCAGCACGAGCGTGGTGGCGTCGACGGGCGTGCCGCCGTACTCCTCGGGGAAGCCGAGGGACGCGAAGCCGGCCTCGTGCAGGGCCTTGCGGAACGCCGTGGGCGGCGTGTGCGTCGCGTCGAGCTCCGCGATGTACGACTCGGGGCACTCGCGCTCGAGCAGGTCGTCGAGGCTCGAGAGCAGGAGCTCCTGCTCGTCCGTCAGGCCGAAGTCCATGGTGCTGCACCCTCCTGGTGGTGGCGCCGGCGCGCGTCGTCGCGGCCGGGGCGGGCGGGGTGGTGGACCCCCGCGCTCCACCATCGTGCGGCGGCCCCCGGCGCTCGTCCGGGGACGATGGTCCCAATTTCCGACTCATCGGGTCCGAAATAGTCGGCGGTGCAGCACCCTGCCGACGAAGGAGTCCGCTCGTGGCCCAGATCATCACCGCCGAGGAAGCCGCCGCCCTGATCCCGGACGGCGCCACGGTCGCCCTGTCCGGCTTCGGCCTGTCCTGCGTCAACGAGGAGACGATGGCCGCCGTCGAGCGCCGCTTCCTCGCCACCGGCGCACCGCACGACCTGCACGTCGTCCACGCCAGCGCCGTCGGCAACCGCCGCGACAAGGGCATGAGCCACTGGGGCCACCGCGGCCTGGTGCGGCGGTGGATGGGCGGCATCGCGATCGCCTCCCCCGCGTTCGCGCAGCTCATCTCCGAGGACGCCGTCGAGGCCTACAACCTCCCGCAGGGCGTCATCACCCAGCTGTACCGGGAGATCGCCGCGCACCGCCCCGGCGTGGTCACCAAGGTCGGCCTCGGCACGTTCGTCGACCCCCGGGTCGAGGGCGCGCGGATGTCGCCGTGCACCACCGAGGACTACGTCCAGGTGGTCGAGCTCGCCGGCGAGGAGTGGCTGTTCTACCCCTCGTTCCCGATCCAGGTCGGGCTCATCCGCGGCACCGTCGCGGACACCCACGGCAACCTCACGCTGAGCAAGGAGGGCCTCAAGATGGAGGTCCTGCCGATCGCCCAGGCCGTGCACAACTCCGGCGGCATCGTCATCGCGCAGGTCGAGTCCGTCGCCGAGGCCGGGTCGCTGGACCCGAACGACGTCAAGGTGCCCGGGCTGCTCGTCGACTACCTCGTGGTCTCCGAGCCGGAGAACCACTTCCAGACCGAGAACACGCACTACAACCCGTCGTTCTCCGGCCAGCTGCGCGTCCCGCTGTCGTCCGTCGCGTCCATCCCGCTCGGCGAGCGCAAGGTGATCGCCCGCCGCGCCGCCATGGAGCTGCGCCGCGGCGCCGTGCTGAACCTGGGCGTCGGCATCCCGTGCGACGTCGGCTCGGTCACCGCGGAGGAGGGCGTCAGCGACGTCATCCTCGGGACCACCGAGGCCGGCGCCGTGGGCGGCGTGCCCGCGGGGCTCAAGGACTTCGGGCACGCCTGGAACCCCGAGGCGCTGGTCGACCACCACGCGCAGTTCGACTTCTACGACGGCGGTGGGCTCGACGTCGCGGTGCTCGGTCTCGCGCAGACCGACGCGCACGGCAACGTCAACGTCTCCAAGTTCGGCAGCCGGGTCGCCGGCTGCGGCGGGTTCATCAACATCTCGCAGTCCGCGCGCACGCTCGTGTTCGCGGGGACGTTCACCGCCGGCGGGCTCGAGACCGAGGTCGTCGACGGCACCCTGCGGATCGTCACCGAGGGCCGCGCCCGCAAGTTCCTCGCGGACGTCGAGCAGATCACCTTCTCGGGCGAGGTCGCGACCCGCAGCGGCCAGCGCGTGCTGTACGTGACCGAGCGCGCCGTCCTGGAGCTCCGCGAGGGCCGGATGACGGTCACCGAGATCGCGCCCGGGATCGACCTGCAGCGCGACGTGCTGGACCTCATGGACTTCGTCCCCGACGTCGCCCCCGACCTGCGGACCATGCCCGCCGGGCTGTTCTCCGAGAAGTGGGGCGGGCTCGCCGACCTCGTCGGCTGACCGCCTCCCGCACCACCAGCACCACCTCTCCCGCGCCACCCACTCTCGCCGGAAAGGCACCACCACCATGACCTCGACGACGGCGTCGACCCCTCCGATCAACCGCTGGGCCGTGCTCTGGTCCTCGGTCGCCGTGCTCATGTGCACGGGTGCGATCTACGCGTTCTCCGTGCTCGCCGGGCCGCTCAGCGCGGCCCACGGCTGGACCATGCCGCAGGTGATGATGGCGTTCACCATCAACGCCGCGGTCGGCCCGATCCCGATGATCATCGGCGGCATCCTCACCGACCGCGGGTGGACCCGGTGGCTGGTGCTGGTCGGCGGCCTCATGTTCGCCGGCGGCTTCGCGCTCACCGGCGCGGCCACCTCGCTGACCGCCCTGTACCTGTCCTACGGCGTGCTCGCCGGCCTGGGCCAGGGCCTGGCGTACTCCGGCTGCCTCGGCAACACGATGAAGCTGTTCCCGGACCGCCGCGGCATGGCCGCCGGCCTCATCACCGGCGGCATGGGCGCCGCGTCCGTCATCGCCGCGCCGGTCGCCAACGCGATCATCGCCGGCCCCGGCGTGCGCTCCGCGTTCGTGTGGATGGGCGCCGCGTACGCGGTCGTGGTCGTCGTGGCCTCGCTGTTCCTGCGCGCCGCGCCGGTCGGCTACACGCCCGCCGGGTGGACGCCGCCCGCGGGCCGGCCGGCCCTGGCCGTGACGTGGCGCCGCACGCTGGCGACCCCGGCGTTCTGGGCGATCTTCGTGATGATGGCGTTCGGCGCGTTCTCCGGCCTGATGATCGCGTCCAACGCGTCGCCGATCGGGCAGAACATGTTCGGCCTGACCGCCGCCACCGCCGCCGTGTTCGTCTCGGTGTACTCCGCGTGCAACGCCCTCGGCCGCGTCGTCTGGGGCGCCGTCTCCGACCGCCTCGGCTACACGACGGCGCTGACGATCATCTACGGCGTCGTCGCGCTCTGCCTGCTCGTGCTCGTCACCGTGTCCTCGACGGCCGGCTTCGCGGTCGGCATCATCGGGCTGGGCCTGTGCTTCGGCGGCGTGATGGGCGTGTTCCCGGCCCTCACGATGACGAACTTCGGGCCCCGCTACCAGGGCGTGAACTACGCGATGGTGTTCGTGGCGTACTCGGTGTCCGCGTTCTTCGCCCCGCGTCTGGCGTCCGGCATGGCCGCCGAGCGGGACGGGGACTTCACGGTCCCGTTCGTCATCGCGATCGTCCTCGCCCTGGTCGGCGTCGGGCTGGCGACCGCGTTCCGCGGGATCCAGCGCGCGCACCTCGCGAAGCTCACCGCCGCCCCGGCCACCACCCCGGCCCCGGCGCCGGCGGCCGCGCGCTGAGCGCACCGTCACACTGAGGCACCGACCCGCTGATCGCGGCCGGCCCGGCCCCCACCCCCGTGGGCCGGGCCGGCCGTCCCCCACGACAGAGCCGCCGGAGGGATCCGATGGACGCCGACGTCAGCACCGCCGCCGCGCTCGCGCAGGTGGCGGTGCACGACCCCGGGGCACCGAGCCTGGTCTACGGCTCGGCGACCACGTCCGCGGCCGGGCTCGCGGCCGGCGTCCGGGCCCTCGCCGACGCCCTCGCCGCCGCCGGGGTGCAGCCGGGCGACCGCGTGGCCCACATCGGGCGGAACAGCGCCTCGCTGCTGCTCACGGTGCTGGCCTGCGGGCCGCTGCGGGCGGTGGCGGTGCCGCTCGGGTTCCGCTCGTCCGCCGCCGAGCTCGCCGACCTGCTCGCGCGCTGCACCCCCCGGGTGGTCGTCGCCGAGCCCGCGCACGTCGCCGCGGCCGACACCTGGCCCGGGGTGCCCGGGGTGCCCGGGACGCCCGGGGGCCGCGGGACGCTGCGGGTGCAGGTCGACGACGACCCGCTCGCCGGACCGCCCGAGCCGCGCGCCGGCTGGCACCCGTGGTCCGCGCTGCTCGCCGCCGGCGACCCCGGCGCCGCCGCCCCGCACCGCGCCCGGCCCGACGACACGGCCGTGCTGCTGTTCACCTCCGGGTCGTCCGGGCGGCCCAAGGGCGTGCCGCTCACGCACGCCAACCTGTGGTGGAGCGCCGTGGGTGCCGACGCCGCCTTCGGCACCGGCCACGGCGGCACGACCCTCGCGGTCGCCCCCATGTCCCACATCGGCGGGCTGAACGGGCTCGGCCTGCGCACGCTCGGCACCGGCGGCACCCTCGTCGTGCGGCGCGCGTTCGACGCCGACGCCGTGCTGCACGACATCGCCCGCCACGGCGTGACCTCGCTGTTCGGCGTCCCCGCCATGTACGCCGCGCTCGCCCGGTCGCCGTGGTTCGACGGCACGGACCTGAGCAGCCTGCGCACCGCCCTGGTCGGCGGGGCGCCGCTGCCGGCGGGGCTGCTGCGGCGGTTCACCGACCGCGGCGTCCCCCTGATGCAGTCCTGGGGCATGACCGAGACCGCGCCCGCCTGCACCTGCGTCCCGCGCGACCGGGTCGCCGACCGCGGCACGACCGTCGGGCTGCCGCTCGCGCACATCCGCCTGCGGCTGGTGGACCCCCGCACCGGCACGGACGTCGACCGGCCGGGCGAGCCCGGCGAGCTGTGGGTGTCCGGCCCGCAGGTGACCGCCGGCTACTGGCGGGACCCGGAGGCCACCGCGCAGGCGTTCCCCGAGCCCGGCTGGCTGCGGACCGGGGACGTCGCCGTGCGCGACGCCGACGGCGCCTACCGGATCCAGGGGCGGATCGGGGACGTCATCAACACCGGCGGCGAGAAGGTGCACCCCGCCGAGGTCGAGGCCGCGCTCGAGGACTGCCCCGGCGTCGGGCAGTGCGCGGTCGCCGGCGTGCCGGACGACGTGTGGGGCGAGGCGGTCGCCGCCGTCGTCGTCCCCGCGCCGGGCACGCTGCCGGACCTCGCCGACCTGCGGGAGCACGCCGCGCGCACGATCGGCCGGCACAAGCTGCCGCGCCGACTCGTGCTCGTGGACGCGCTGCCCTGCACCGGGACGGGCAAGGTCGACCGGGCGCAGGTGCGCCGGATCGCCGCCGGGGCCGGGGCGGAACTCGCCCGGTTCGGCGCGGCGGAGGGCTGACCACCGAGGGCTCCGGGGGCGGCGCGACGTCGTCGGGGAGAACACCCCTCCTCCGCCGGACGCCACCGTATCCGCCTCCGCGTCCGGCGGACGCCACCGGCTCCGCGTCCGCCGGAGAGCACGGCCGCGCCCCCGCCGGACGACGTGCCCGCCTCAGCCGGCCGGCGTCAGGCGCCCCGCCAGCACCGCGTCCGCCACGGCCCGCGCCTCCGCCGCCCCCGCGACCACGGCGTCCGCGTACGCGCCGACCCACGCCGCGACGCCCTCCGGCGTGCCGGTGGCGAACCGGGCAGCGCCCGCGAGGTACGCCGGCAGGGCCGCCGCCCAGGCCGCCTCGGGCAGCACCGTGCCCGTGGGGTCGAGCCCGCGGGCGGGCAGCAGCACGCGCGCCACCGCCCGGGCCACCACCCCGTTGGCCGCGGTGAACGGCCGCAGCGCCAGCACCTCGCCGTGCACCACCGCCGCCACCACCAGCGCCGGGACCCGCGTCGCCCCGACCGTGCGGGTGAGCAGGGCCAGGCGCTCGGCGACCTCCGCGCCGTCGGGCGCCGCGCCGAGCCCGCCGAGGTCGCGCGGCGCGACGC
>JAEWGQ010000220.1 GCA_023388235.1 Actinomycetes bacterium
GCCGCGCGCTCCGGGCCGCCGGCGGTCGCGACCACGTGCGCGCCGAGGGCGGCGCCGAGCTGCACGGCCACCGAGCCCACGCCGCCCGACCCGCCCTGCACCAGCAGCACCTCGCCGGGGCGCAGGCGGCCGGCGTCGACCAGGTTCGACCACGCCGTGCACACCGCCTCGGGCAGCCCGGCCGCGTCCACCAGGTCGACGCCGTCCGGCACCGGCAGCAGCAGCGGGACCGGGACGGCGACCAGCGTGGCGTACCCGCCGCCCGCCAGCAGCGCCGCGACCGGGGCGCCGAGCGGCCAGGCGCCGGCGTCGACCCCGGGGCCGTGGCCCGCGACCGTGCCGGAGACCTCCAGGCCCGGCCACGCGGGCGCACCCGGCGGGGGCGGGTAGCGGCCCTCGCGCTGCAGCAGGTCCGCGCGGTTCACGCCCGCGGCCGCCACGCGCACCAGCACCTCGCCCGGCCCGGGCACCGGATCCGGGCGCTCGACCGCCCGCAGCCGGTCCGGTCCGCCGGGTTCCACGACCTCCACCACGCGCACCCCGTGAGCCTAGGCACCCCGGTCGGGCGACGCGACGGGATGAATCCGCCGGTAGGGCTTCAGTCCGGCGGGGGTCGCGCCGATGGAGTTCGCACGGGGGCCCTCGCGCGGGCTGCCCCGTGCGTGACCAGGGGATCGGGAGGCAGGTCGACATGCTGCGCAGGCTCGGCATCCGTGCCAAGGTGCTGGCGGTCCTCGCCGTGCCCGTGCTCGTGCTGCTCGTCGCCGCCGGCTACATCGCCCTCCAGGCCGTCCAGGAGGCGCGGACCGCCGCCGCCGTCCGCGACGTCGTGTCGGTCATGCCCCGCTACTCCCGCGCGGCCGAGGCGCTGCAGCAGGAGCGCACCCTGTCCGTCCAGCAGGCCGGCGACGCCGCGCTCGGCGGCAGCCTGACGATCGCCCGGTCCGCGACCGACGACGCGATCAGCGCCCTCGGCGTGGCCCTGCGCGGCATCGACCTGACGACGCTGGACAACCGCGTCGCCGAGGCCGTGCAGGACGCGAGCAACCAGCACGTCCGCCTGGTCGACATCCGCGACCGCGTCGACGACGGCTCGCTGCCCGCGTCGCTGGTCGACTCCAACTACACCGCGATCCTCGCCGCGGACAACGACGTGCCCGTCGTCGTGGCCGAGACGCTGTCCGAGCGGTCCCTCGCGAGCCGCATGTCCGCGTACGGCGCCATCGCCGACACCACGGAGCAGGTGCTGCGCGCGCAGCCCATCGCGACCCAGGTGCTTGCGAACGACGGCGCCGACGAGAGCCAGGTGCGGGAGCTCGCGACGCTGTTCGCGGTCCAGGACGCCGCCCGCGAGCGGGCGCGCTCCCTGACGAACGGCCTGCGCCTGCCCGGCATCCAGCTCGCCTCGCGCGACGCCGACCTGACCGCCATGCAGCTGTCGCTCGTGTCCGGGCACCAGCTCGCCGTCGCGGAGGTCGACCCGACCCGCTGGAACAGCGTCGTCAACGGCGAGCTCGCCCTGCTGCGGCCCACCGGCTCCGCCATGCTCGCCTCCGCCGACGACCGCGCCGACGTCGTCGCGAGCCAGGCCCGCGACCGCGCGCTCATCACCGGCGGCATCGCCGCGGCGGCCGCCGCCCTGTCCATCCTGATCGCGCTCGTCGTCTCCCGCGGGATCGTCGTCCCGATGCGCCGCCTGACCGCGGCCGCCGGCACCGTGCGGGTCGAGCTGCCGCGCCTCGTCGAGCAGGTGGCGGTCCCGGGCGAGACGCCCGACCTCACGCTCGCGAACATCCCCGTCGAGTCGCGCGACGAGGTCGGCAAGCTCGCGCAGGCGTTCAACGACGTGAACGCCACCACCATCCAGGTGGCCCGCGAGCAGGCCGCGCTGCGCGGGTCGATCGCCGAGATGTTCGTCAACGTCGCCCGCCGCGACCAGGTGCTGCTCGGCCGGCAGCTCGCGTTCATCGACTCCCTGGAGCGCGCCGAGGAGGACCCGGCCACCCTGGCCAACCTGTTCCGCCTCGACCACCTCGCCACCCGGATGCGCCGCAACGCCGAGTCGCTGCTCGTGCTCGCCGGCATCGACTCCGGCCGCCGCCTGCGCGAGGCCATGCCGCTGTCCGACGTCGTCCGCACCGCGTCCTCCGAGATCGAGCAGTACGACCGCGTGCAGCTCGACCTCGGCGCCGACCCGCTGATGCACGGCTTCAACGCGCTCGCCGCCTCGCACCTGCTCGCCGAGCTGCTCGAGAACGCCACCGTGTTCTCCGAGCCCGGCACGCCCGTCGTGGTCGCCACCGGCGTCGACGGCGACCACGTCGTCGTCCGGATCACCGACCAGGGCCTCGGCATGTCGCCCGACGAGCTCTCCGCCGCGAACACCACCATCGCCTCGACGTCCCCCACCGAGGCCCTCGGCGCCCAGCGCCTCGGCCTGTTCGTGGTGGCCCGCCTGGCCCAGCGCCTCGGCGCGAGCGTGCGGCTCGAGCGGGCGCACGCCTCCGGCCTGTCCGGGACGGTCGCGGTCGTCGAGTTCCCCGTCGCGCTGTTCACCTCGCACGACCCGGCGCTCGCGGGCGGGCTGCCCGGCGCGCAGCGCCCCGCCGACCCCACCGGCTCGGTGCCCGTGGTCGAGGCGCCGGTCGCCGTGCCCGTCGACCTGGCCGCGCTCACGGACGGCGAGACCACCACCGGCCTGCCGCGCCGCCGCACCGGCGACGGCGCCGCCCCCGACGCCCGCACCGGGCTGCCCGCCGAGCAGGACGTGGTGCTGCCCGCCCCGGCCGAGGCGACCCTCGCCCCCGAGGTCGCCGCCGAGGCCGGTGGCTGGACGCCCC
>JAEWGQ010000227.1 GCA_023388235.1 Actinomycetes bacterium
ACCCCGGGCCCCGGAGCGCGCCGCCGGCCCCCGCCTGGTCGCCCGCGGTCTCGCGGTCGGCTGGCCCGGCCGGGAGCCCGCCGTCACCGGCCTGGACCTCGACCTCGCGCCCGGCCGCAGCGTCGCCGTCGTGGGGCCGTCGGGCGTCGGCAAGACCACCCTCCTGCTCACGCTCGCCGGGTTCCTGCCGCCGCGCGCCGGGGAGCTGCTGCTCGACGGCGTCCCCCTGCCCGCGGTCGACCCGGCCGTCCGGCTGTCCCGCCTGGCGCTGACCACCGAGGACGCGCACGTCTTCGAGACCACCGTGCTGGAGAACCTGCGCGTGGCGCGCGGCTCCGCGACCGCCGACGAGGCGCGTGCGGCGCTGGAGCGCGCGGGCCTGGGCGACTGGCTCGCCGGGCTGCCCGACGGCGTCGACACGCTGCTCGGCCCGGACGCCCGGAGCGTGTCGGGCGGGGAGCGCCGCCGGCTGCTGCTGGCGCGGTCCCTGCTGGCCGCCGCCCCGCTGCTGCTCGTCGACGAGCCCGCCGAGCACCTGGACCCCGGGACGGCCGACCGGCTGGTCACCGACCTGCTCGCCACCCCCCGCACCACCGGTGCCGGGCGCGGCGTGCTGCTCGTCACCCACCGGCTCGCGCCGCTGGACGCCGCGGACGAGGTGCTGGTGCTCCGGGACGGCCGGGTCGCGGCGCGCGGGACGCACGCGCACCTGCTGGCGGCCGACGCCGACTACCGTGAGGCCCACGCAGCCGAGCAGCACGACAGCGGGACGGGGACGACACACGCATGGCCGACGACCTGACGACGCAGGACCCGACCACGCACGGCGTGACCACGACGATCCACGTCCGGGAACCGGGCGGGCGCTCGCACCTGGAGCTCGGCACCGCGACGGAGTCCGGGGACGAGCTCGCCGACCTCCTGGACGCGGTGCTGTCGGTCGCCTCGGGCCTCGAGCTGCCCGGCGTGCTGGAGCGGTTCGTCCGGGTGTCCGTCGAGCTGACGGGCGCGCGGTACGGCGCGATCAACGTGCTCGACTCCCGCGGCGAGTCCACGACGTTCGTGCAGACCGGCGTGCCCGCGGCGACGGCCGCCCTCATGGGCCACCCCCCGCACGCCCAGGGCGTGCTGAGCCAGATCCCCGCGCAGGGCGTGCTGCTGCTGGACGACCTGACCGAGCACCCGGCCTTCCGCGGCTGGCCCGCCGGGCACCCGATGATGGGCTCGTTCCTGGGCGCGTCCGTGCGGGTCCGGGACCAGGTGTACGGCTACCTGTACCTGTCCGAGAAGGACGGCGGCTTCACCGAGAAGGACGCCACCACGGTGATCGCCCTGGCCGCGACGGCGGGCGTCGCGGTGGCGAACGCCCAGCTCTACGCGGAGGGCTCCCGGCGCGAGCACTGGCTGCGCGCCGGCCAGGAGATCACCACGATGCTGCTGTCCGGCGCCGACGAGGAGGAGGCGCTCGCGCACATCGCCGCGACGGCCCGCGAGGTCGCCGACGCGGACACGGCCGCGCTCGCCCTGCCGGGCGTCGCCGGCGAGCTGCTGATCGAGCTCGCCGACGGGCACAACGCCGACACCCTCGTGGGCGCGCAGCTCACCCCGGGCGGGCCCACGTGGTCCGTCATGCAGGAGGGCACCGGCCTGCTGATGGACTCGCTCGCGAAGTCCCGGCGGATCACGGTGCCGGCGATGCGCTCGTTCGGCTCGGCGCTGTTCGCCCCGCTGCAGACGTCCGGCCGCGGCGTGGGCGTGCTGATCCTGCTGCGCCGCATCGGCGCGCCCACGTTCGAGCAGCACGACCTCGCGACCGCCGAGTCGTTCGCGTCCCAGGCCGCCCTGGCGTTCGTGCTCGCGGAGGCCCGGCACGCCCAGGACCAGGCGGCGCTGCTCGACGAGCGGGAGCGCATCGCGCGCGACCTGCACGACCTCGCCATCCAGCAGCTCTTCGCCACGGGCATGCAGCTCGAGACGGTCCGCCGGCGGTCCTCCCGCGGCGTCGACCCCTCCGAGCTCACGAGCATCGTCGAGGAGGCGCTCGACAACGTCGACGCGTCCGTCCGGCAGATCCGGCAGATCGTGTACGCCCTGCGCGACCCGGACGCCGCCACCGGCATCGTCGAGCGCCTGCGCCGGGAGGCCTCGCTCGCGCGCACGGGCCTGGGCTTCGCGCCGTCGCTCGTGGTGATCCTGGACGGGGAGGCCGTGCCGGACGGCGACTACATCGTCGCCGACCTGGTGGACGAGCGGATCGGCCCCGACCGCACCGACGACGTCGTCGCCGTGGTGCGCGAGGGCCTCGCGAACGCCGCGCGGCACGCGCACGCGTCGTCCGTGAGCGTCCGCGTCACCGTCGACGGCGCGGGCCCCCTGGGCACGGTGCGCGTCGAGGTGGAGGACGACGGCGTGGGCCTGCCCGCGACGCGCGACCGCCGGTCGGGCACCGGGAACCTCGCCGCACGGGCCCGCCAGCACGGCGGCACGTTCTCGATCGGCGTCGCCCCGGGCGGCCAGGGGACGCTGCTGTCGTGGTCGGTGCCCCTGGGCTGAGCCCGGGGCACCCGCCGGTCAGGAGCGGCCGGTCTCGGCCCGCCAGCCGCTGTGCCGGCGCGCGGCGACCCAGGCCGCCACCTGCGTGCGGCGCTGCAGGCCCATCTTCGCGAGCAGCGACGTGATGTGGTTCTTCACGGTCTTCTCGGCGACGCCCAGCCGCTCGGCGATCTCCCGGTTCGACAGGCCGTCGCCGATGAGGTCGAGCACCTTGAGCTCGGACGGGGTGAGGTTCTCCGTCGGGTCCTCGTGCCCCGCGCGGCGCCGGGTGACGGTCCGCTCGTCGAGCAGGGTGCGCCCGGCGGCGACCGCGCGGATGACGTCGGTGATCTCCGCGCCGCGCACGCTCTTCAGCAGGTAGGCCGCGGCGCCCGCGTCGAGGGCGGACGCCAGCGCGTCGTCGTCGTCGAACGACGTGAGCACGATCGCGCGCGCCGCCGGCAGGGTCTGCTTGACCTGCGTCATCAGGTCGATGCCGGTCCCGTCGGGGAGCTGCAGGTCGACCAGGAGCACGTCGGGGTGCACCAGGCCGGCGCGCCGGACGCCGTCGGCGACGGAGCCGGCCTCGGCGACGACCTTCATGCCGTCGGCACGCTCGACCACCTCGGCGATCCCCCGCCGCACGACCTCGTGGTCGTCGACGATCATCACCGAGATCGGTCCCGTGCGGGCCGGCTGGACTGCGCTGTTCGTGGCGGACACGAAGGCATCGTAACGACACGGGGCGATGCGGTCCCGCAGCGCCGCACCGTGGCGCCGCGGTCGCCTGGCGCCGGGGCACCCCGTGCGGCAGCCTGCGGAGATGACCACCGTGCTGCTGCCGTCGTCGATCCCCCTGTCCCCCGGGCTCCCCGACGGGGTGCGGGCCGTGACCTACGACGTCGAGCAGCCGCTGCCCGACGACCTGCTGGACGCCGACGCCCTCGTGGTGTGGGGCAACCCCACGGCGCAGCTCGCCGACGCGGCGCGCCGCACGGGCCGGCTGCGCTGGGTGCAGACCCTGGCCGCCGGCCCGGACCAGGTGCTGGCCGCCGGGTTCCCGCCGCACGTCCGGATCACCTCGGGGCGCGGCCTGCACGACGGCCCTGTCGCCGAGCACACCCTCGCGCTGCTGCTGGCCGTCGCCCGGCGGCTGCCCGAGCTGGTCCGGGCGCAGGACGCGCACCGCTGGGCCGCGGAGCTGGGCGGCCGGCAGCGGCTGCCGCACGAGGGCGGGGAGTTCCGCTCGCTGTCCGGCGCGCGCGTGCTGATCTGGGGCTTCGGGTCGATCGGCGCGCGGCTCGCCCCGCTGCTCACCGTGCTGGGCGCCCAGGTGGTCGGGGTGGCGACGCGGCCCGGCACCCGCGCCGGCTACCCCGTCCTGACGCCGGCGGAGGTCCCCGACGCCCTGCCGGGCACCGACGTGCTGGTCGGCATCCTGCCCGCGACGCCGGCGACCCGGCGGGTCCTCGGCGCCCCGGTGTTCGCCCGGCTGCCGCGGCACGCGTGGGTGGTGAACGTCGGGCGCGGCGCCACCCTGGACGAGGCGGCGCTGCTGACCGCGATCCGCGAGGAGCGCCTCGCCGGCGCCGCGCTCGACGTCATGGAGACCGAGCCGCTGCCGCCGGACTCCCCGCTGTGGGACGAGCAGCGCATCCTGCTCACCCCGCACGCCGCCGGCGGCCGCCCGGTGGGCGCCGACACGCTGCTGACCGACAACATCCGGGCGTTCGTGCGCGGCGAGCCGCTGCGCAACACCGTGGCGCGCTAACCGGGGCCGGCCGGCCGCCCCGCCCGCCCCGCACGGTGCCCGCCCGGCGGGCGGACGTCAGGGCGCCGGCTGGCAGACCGGGCAGAGGTGCGACGAGCGGTTCGTGAACGGCACCCGCACCACGGGCGTCCCGCAGCGCGGGCACGGCTCCCCGGCCTGCCCGTACACCGCCAGCGACCGGTCGAAGTACCCGGACGCGCCGTTCACGTTCACGTAGAGCGCGTCGAAGCTCGTGCCGCCCTGCGCCAGGGCGTCCCGCATCACGGCGGCGGTCCCGTCGAGGACGCGGCGGGCGGTCGCCTGGTCCAGGTCGGCCGTCGGGGTCGCGGGGTGCACCCGGGCGCGCCACAGGCCCTCGTCCGCGTAGATGTTGCCCACGCCCGACACGACGCCCTGGTCCAGCAGCGCCCGCTTCACCTGGGTGCGGCGGCGGCGCACCGCCCGGGCCGCGGCGTCGGGGTCCAGCGCCGGGTCCAGCAGGTCCCGCGCGATGTGCGCGACGGGCGCGGGCACCAGGGCCAGCGCCGCGCCGGCGCCACCGGGACCGCCGTCCGCCGTCGGCTCCAGGTCCACGACCGACAGGTGCCCGAACGTCCGCTGGTCCACGAAGTCCAGCGCGCCGCCGTCGTCGAGCAGCAGCCGCACGCGCAGGTGCGGGTGCTCCTGCCCGGTCGCGACGTCCGCGGGCGTGGCCCGCACCAGCAGCTGCCCGCTCATGCCGAGGTGCGCCAGCAGGGCGTCGTCCGGGCGGGCACCCGGGGCGCCGGGGTGGTCGAGCGGCAGCCACAGGAACTTGCCGCGGCGGACGGCGGCGGTCAGCGTGCGTCCCGCCAGCCGGCCCGCGAGGTCGGCGGGGCCCGCCAGGTGCCGGCGGACGCTGTAGGGCCGGTGCACCTCGACGGACCGCACGGCGCGTCCCACGACGTGCCGCTCCAGCCCGTCGCGGACCGTCTCGACCTCGGGCAGCTCCGGCACGGGTCAGCGCGGGGCGGGGGCGGCGGGCTCCGCGTCGGCGTCGTCCGCCCCGGCCTCGTCCGCCCCGGCCTCGTCCGCGCGGTCGCCGTCGAGCGCGGCGTACGCGAGGGCCGCGGCCCGCTGCTCCGCGAGCTTCTTCGCCGTGCCCGTGCCGGTGCCGCGCACCGTGCCGGCCACGACGGCCTCCGCGGTGAAGGTGCGCGCGTGGTCGGGCCCGTCGCTCGTCACCTGGTACGCCGGGGCGCCCAGGCCGAGCGCGGCCGTGAGCTCCTGCAGGCTGGTCTTCCAGTCGAGCCCCGCCCCGAGGTCGGCGGCCGCGGTGAGCGTCGGGCCCACCAGGCCCATGACGACCGTGCGGGACGTCTCGAGGCCGTGGGACAGGTACACCGCCCCGAACAGGGCCTCGAGCGTGTCGGAGAGGATCGAGTCCTTGTCCCGCCCGCCGGTCGCGAGCTCGCCCTTGCCGAGCAGCACGTAGGACCCGAGGTCCAGGGTGCGGGCGACCTCCGCCAGCGCGCGCTGGGAGACGGTCGCGGCGCGCATCTTCGCGAGCTCGCCCTCGGACTGCGCCGGGTGCCGGCGGTACAGCTCCTCGGTGACGACGAGGCCGAGCACGGTGTCCCCGAGGAACTCCAGGCGCTCGTTCGTCGGGATGCCGCCGGCCTCGTGGGCGAACGACCGGTGCGTGAGCGCCAGCACCAGCAGCTCGGGGTCCAGGTGGACCCCGAGCTGCTGGGCGAGCTGTGCTGCTGCGGTGCTCATGGTGCTCGTCACCCGCACGCGCGGTGCGTCACCGGCGCGGTCGGGTGGTGCGGCGCGTCGGCTCAGCCGGCGTGCTCGGTCCGCATCGCCTCGGCGTAGCGGCGACCGGCGTAGGCACCACAGGTCGGGCACGCCTGGTGCGGGCGCGCGTCCGACTTGCACTGCGGGCAGGTGGTGAGCGTCGTGGCAGTGGTCTTCCACTGCGACCGACGCGCACGGGTGTTGCTGCGCGACATCTTGCGCTTCGGAACAGCCACGGCTAGCTCTCTCTCTTCTCGTCAAGCGTGCTCTGCAGACCGCCGAGGGCGGCCCACCGAGGGTCAATGGTGTCATGCGAATGCTGTGGGTCGTCCGCCAGGTGCGCTCCGCAGACGGAGCACAGACCCGGGCAGTCGTCCCGGCACAACGGCTGGAAGGGTAGCGCAGTCACGAGCGCGTCCCGCAGCGCGGGCTCGACGTCGACCAGGTCGCCGTCCAGCTCGTGCACGTCCTCCTCGTCGTCGCCGTTCTCCTCCGCGACCTCGGCGCGACCGGGGTACACGTACAGCTCCTGGACGCTGACGTCGACGTCGTCGACGACCTCGTCCAGGCACCGGACGCACTCCCCGACCACCCGGGCACGCACGGAGCCCGAGACCAGGACCCCCTCCATGACGGCCTCGAGCCGGAGATCCAGCTCGACGTCGTCACCTGCGGGGACGCCGATCACGTCGGTGCCGAGGTCCTCGGGAGCGGGAACCGTGCGCTGCACCCGACGCATCGATCCCGGACGTCGGCCGAGCTCGTGGGTGTCGAGCACGAACGGCGAGCGGGGATCGAGGTGAGTCGCGCGCTCCACGGTCCTCGTTCCTGTCATGAGGGGGTCACATTCCGGCACAGACCTGCGACGACCGGCAGGACCAACGGTCGATCCTACGGCACGCGGGTGCCCTCGGCCCAATCCGGGGGTGCGGCGTTCCTCACGCCCCGTCGAGCCGGTCCGCCAGCTTGGCCCGGCCGGCCTGCACCTGGCTGAGCACCTTGCCCAGGTCGATCTCGAAGTCCGCCAGCCGCCGGTCGCAGTAGTCGTCCGCGTCCCGGCGCAGCCCGCGGGCGGTCTCCTCGGCCTCGGCGACGATCTGCGCGGCCCGCTCGGTGGCCCGGGCCACGACGGCCTCCTGCTCCACCAGCTCGGCGGCCCGGCGGCGCGCGGCCGCCTCGATGCGCTCCGCGTCGGCGCGCGCGGCGGCCCGCTCGGCGTCCGCGGCGGCGAGGACCTCGTCGGCCCGGCCGATCTGGGCGGGCAGCGCCTCGCGCGCCTGGGCCACCAGCTCGAGCAGCTCGGCCCTGCTGACGAGCACGGACGCGGACATCGGCATCGCGCGCGCCGTGCTGACGGCCTGCTCCAGGGCGTCCAGGACGCCGCTGAGGCTCTCGTGGCGCCGGGCGGCGGGCTCGGTCGGCTCGGTCATGCGGGGCTCCCCTCGGGGCGGGTGGACGGGCTCGGGGCCGCGAGCGCGGCGCGCACGGCCGCGGCGACCGCGGGCGTGACGAGGTCGTCGACCGGCCCGCCGTGCCGCGCGACGTCCTTCACGAGCGAGGACGCCACGTGCGACAGGGCGGGGTCGCCCACGACGAAGGCGGTCTCGACCCCGGACAGGTGCCGGTTCATCAGCGCCATCGGCAGCTCGGCGTCGAAGTCGGCGCCGCCGCGCAGGCCCTTGACCACGAGGGTCGCGCCCAGGACGCGCAGCTCGTCGGCGAGCAGCCCGTCGGAGGCCGCCACCCGCACGCCGGGCACGCCGGCGACCGCGTCCTCGATCAGGGCGACGCGGGTCGCCACGTCGAGCAGCGGGCGCTTGGCGGCGTTGTGGGCGACCAGCACGACGACCTCGTCGGCGAGCCGCCGCGCGCGGCGCACCACGTCCAGGTGGCCGAGCGTGAACGGGTCGAACGAACCGGGGCAGACGGCGAGGACCACGCGCTCGAATCTACAGGGGGTCCGCCCCGGCGTCCGGGTCGGGGCTCCGCGCGCCGAGGTGCACGGCGGTCTCGCCGTAGGTGCGCGTGTCGAAGCCGTGCAGGCCCGCGGGCCACGGCGGGGCGGCGCTGCGGGTGGACCGCTCGACCACCACGACCGACTCGACCGTCAGGGCCGGCAGCAGCGCCTCCAGCACCTCCGCCAGCGTCGCGTCGGGCACGTCGTACGGCGGGTCGAGCAGCACCAGGTCCCAGGGCCGGACGGGGGGCCGGGCGACGTAGGCCTCCACGCGCTCGCGCACGACGTCGACCCGGTCGCGCAGCCCGAGCGCCGCGACGTTCCGCCGGCACACCTCCGCGGCGGCCTTGCCCCACTCGACGAGCACCACGTGCGCGGCGCCGCGGCTGGCCGCCTCCAGGCCGAGCGCCCCGGAGCCGGCGTACCCGTCGAGCACCCGCGCCCCGTCCACCGCGTCCAGGTGCTCCAGGCGCGAGAACAGCGCCTCCCGGACGCGCTCGCTCGTCGGGCGCGTCCCCCGCGGCGGCACCGCGAGCGTCCGGCCGCCGACCGCACCGGCCACCACGCGGGTCACCGCCGGCCGCCCTTGTCCGCGTCCGCCGCCTCCGCCATGCGGTCCATCATCGACTTGGTGCTCGTGCTGGACCCGAACGCGAGCGCGATCGCCGAGGCCGCCAGCTGGATCACCACGAGGGTGGGCACCACGGTGCCCAGGGCCACGCAGATCACGACGGGCATCAGGCCCAGGACCGCGACGTCCGGGCCCCGGGACAGCACGCCGGCCACCCCGCCGGGCAGCGCGCCCATCGGGGTCGCGACCAGCGGGCCCTGCCAGTTCGGCGCGGGCCGGTACGCCCCGCGCAGCGCCGCACCGGCCCACACCGGCGCGGAGGCGACCCCGAGCAGCAGCCAGCCGCCCAGGTCGCCCTCCCAGCGGCCCACGGCGGCGAACGCGACGACCGACCAGAGCAGCATCGCCACCCCGGGGACGATCAGCCGCGTGCGGCGCACCCGGGCGGCGGACAGCGGCAGCAGGCGGTCGACCACCGGCGCCATCTCCGCGCGCCGCGCGCCCTCGGCGGTCGCGAGCATGCCGACGTAGCCGCTGACGAGCACCGCCACGACCACGCCGAGCACCCCGGCGAGCTGCGGGGTGATGACGACGACGACGGGCACCAGCGCCGACACGACGAGCTGCACGAGGTGCCGGGGCGAGCGCAGCAGCACCGTCAGGTCGGCGACGACGACGGCCGTGTGCGGCCCGCGCACCAGCCGCATCCGGCGGACCCGGCGCCGGCGCGACCGCGCAGCGGAGTCCGACAGCGCGCGGCCCAGCTCGCGGGAGTCGAGCGACACCACGGCGCCCGCGGCCTGCGTGGCGACCGAGCCGCTCTCGCGCAGGTGCCGCCCGCGGATCCGGCCGAGCCGGGAGTCCAGCCACCAGGCCAGCGCGCCGACCGCGAGCGCGAGCAGCACGAGCAGCACCACCGGCACGTCCGGCAGCGCGGCGACGCGCCGGCCGGCGAGCGCGGCGGCCAGGGCCAGCACGGGCGCGGCGGCGATCACGAGGTCGCCG
>JAEWGQ010000233.1 GCA_023388235.1 Actinomycetes bacterium
GCTGCGCGCCGCCGTCGGCCCTGCGATCAGCGGCGCGCGGTACGAGGTGCAGGCCGCGATGCGCGACGAGGTCGCGGCGCTCGTCCCGGAGGCCGCGTGCACGACCGCCTGGGGGACCCCGGGCCTCGACCTGCCCGCCGGGGCGGCCGCGGTGCTGCGCCGGGCGGGCGTGGGCGACGTCCAGGTGCCCGGCTGGTGCACCGACACCGAGGCGCGGTTCTACTCGCACCGCCGGGCGCAGCGCGCCGGGACCGGCACCGGACGCTCCGCGGGGGTCGTCGCACGGGTCTGACCGGCCGCGACACGCCGCGTGTCGCAACCGGGCCGGGCTGGGCGGCGTTGCTAGCGTGACGACGCAGGACGCATGACGTTGTTCGGGGATGGAGTGATCGCGATGGCCGGAACGCTGCGCAAGACCATGCTGTACCTCGGGCTTGCCGACGACCGCGGCGAGCACGACCAGTACGTCGAGGAGTACGACGAGCCGGAGGCGACGGTGGGACAGGACTACGAGGCCGAGGTCACGCCGCTGCACCGCACGGCCGCGCCCGTGGAGCGCCCGGCCGCCGCGCCGGCCCCGCGCCACGACGGCGAGGTGCGCCGGATCACGACGATCCACCCGCGCTCCTACAACGACGCGCGCAAGATCGGCGAGGCGTTCCGCGAGAACACGCCGGTCATCATGAACCTCTCCGACATGGACGACGCCGACGCCAAGCGCCTGGTCGACTTCGCCGCGGGCCTGATCTTCGGCCTGCACGGCGCGATCGAGCGGGTCACCAACAAGGTGTTCCTGCTGTCGCCGTCCTCGGTGGAGATCACCGGCGACGGGCGGCCCGCCGAGGCGTCCCGCGCCGGCTTCTTCAACCAGAGCTGACGGGGACAGGGGAGACTGGGGCGCGTGAGATTCGTCCTCGGCCTGCTGCAGCTCGTCGTCCTGGCCTTCATCCTCGTGCTGCTCGTGCGCCTCGTCCTCGACTGGGTGCAGTACTTCGCGCGAGACTGGCGACCCCGGGGTGCCGCCCTGGTGGTCGCCGAGGTCACCTACTCGGTGACCGACCCGCCGCTGCGTGCGCTGCGCCGGGTCATCCCGCCGCTGACCCTCGGCACGGTGCGCCTCGACCTGGCGTTCCTCGTGCTGATGCTCGGCTGCTCGTTCCTGCTCTCCCTGCTGGGCTGGCTCGCGGCATGACGCGGGCTCCCGCAGGACCGACCGGCCACCCGGCCGGTCGGCGCACCACCCGCCGCGGGCGGGTCGCGTGCGCACAGCCGAATGTCCGCTACGGTGGCCCGAGGTGGTCGGCGGACTGCCACCGGCTCGACCCAGTACGACCGAAGAGGTGACGACGATGGCACTGCTGACGGCAGACGACGTCCTGAACAAGAAGTTCCAGGCGACCAAGTTCCGCGAGGGGTACGACCAGGACGAGGTCGACGACTTCCTCGACGAGGTCGTGAACACCCTCCGGGAGACCCAGAGCGAGAACGAGGACCTCAAGTCCAAGCTCGCCGCGGCCGAGCGTCGCATCGCGGAGCTGAGCCGCCAGGGCGCGCAGGCCGCGTCGGCCCCGAAGCCCGAGGCCGAGAAGCCCGCCCCGGCCCCCGCGCCCGTCGTGCCGGCGCCCGCCCCGGCCCCGGCGCCCGTCGCCACCGCGCCGGTCGCGCCGCAGCGGCAGAGCGAGCCCGAGTCGGCCACCGGCATGCTCGCGCTCGCCCAGAAGCTGCACGACGACTACGTCCGCTCCGGCCAGGAGGAGGGCGACCGCATCGTCAGCGAGGCCAAGGGCCAGGCGCAGCGCATCGTCCGCGAGGCCGAGGAGACCTCGGCCCGCACGCTCAGCGAGCTCGAGCAGGAGCGGTCGATCCTCGAGCGCAAGATCGACGAGCTCCGGGTGTTCGAGCGCGACTACCGCACCCGCCTGAAGAGCTACCTCGAGAACCTGCTCGGCGACCTGGACAACCGGGCCAGCGCGCTGCCGCAGCGCGGTGCCCAGGGCGCGACGCCCTCCGCCGACCGCATCTGACCCGTCCGGCGGACCGCCGCCGCTCGTCACCCACGACACACCACGCCCGCCTCGTCGGGCGTGGTGTGTTGTGCGTCCAGTGACGGGCGCATAGTCTCTGCGGACTCATGAGGAAAGAGGACCCCGTGGCCATCAACGACTCGCTCAGCGCGCCCGCCGCCCGCACGCTCCCCGACCTGACGGACGCAGCCACCCGGTTCCCGGTCCGCGCGGGCGAGGAGCCGTGGACCGACCAGGAGGTGCAGGAGATCGCGGCCGAGCTGGTGGCCGAGGTCGACCGGCTCACCGCCGAGCTCGCCGCCGCCGACGAGGAGCTCTCGGAGCTCCTGCGCAACTCCGGTGACGGCGCCGGCGACGACCAGGCCGACTCGGGGTCCAGCGCCCTCGAGCGCGAGCACGAGCTCACCCTGGTCAACAACACCCGCGACATGCTCGAGCAGACGACGCGCGCGCTCGCCCGGATCGACGCCGGCACCTTCGGGCGCTGCGACTCGTGCGGCGAGGCCATCGGGAAGGCCCGCGTGCAGGCGTTCCCGCGCGCGACCCTGTGCGTGGCGTGCAAGCAGCGCGAGGAGCGCCGCTGACCCAGCGACACCACGGCCCCCGGGGAAGCGTCCCCGGGGGCCGTCGTGCGTCCGGGGGGCCGGTGCGCTGCGTAGACTCTGCCGCGATGTCGCACAGCCCCGGGCCCGCGCCCGCCACCGACCCCGCCCGTCGCCGCCGGCTCGTGACCGGCCTCGTGGTCCTGGCCGCCGTCACCCTGGTGCTCGACCAGGTGACGAAGGCCTGGGCGCTGCAGGCGCTCGACGAGAACGTCCGGCGCCCGGTGCTCGGGGACCTGCTCGGCCTGCAGCTGCTGTTCAACCCCGGTGCCGCGCTCGGCATCGCGACCGGCACGACGTGGCTGCTCACGCTCGTGGCGATCGCCGTGGTCGTCGTGATCGTCCGGGTCGCCGGGCGGCTGGGGTCCCGTGGCTGGACCGTCGCCCTGGGGCTGCTGCTCGGCGGGGCGCTCGGGAACCTCGTCGACCGGCTGGTGCGCGACCCCGGGGTGTTCCGGGGGCACGTCGTGGACTTCATCGCGTACCTGGACTGGTTCGTGGGGAACGTCGCGGACATCGCGATCGTGGTCGCCGCCGGGATGCTCATGCTGCTGTCGCTGCTCGGGATCCGGCTCGACGGCACCCGCGAGGGCCGGGGCGAGGCGTCGCCGGAGGACGAGGCGCACGCGCCGGAGGCTGCGGACGCGCCGGAGGCCCCGGGTGGCGACGCGCCGCCGGCCACCCCCGCCGACCCGGTGGCGCCCGCGGCGCCCGCGGCCCCCGCCGACCCGGCGACCGAGGCACCGGGCCGCCGCGATGGCTGACGTCCGGACCCTGCCCGTGCCGGACGCGCTGGCGGGCGAGCGGGTGGACGCCGCGCTGTCCCGGATGCTCGGGCTGTCGCGCACCCGCGCGGCCGAGCTCGCCGAGGGCGGGTTCGTGCGCGTCGACGGGGTCGCCGTCGGGAAGTCCGCCCGCCTGCCCGGGGACGCGTGGCTCGAGGTCGAGATGCCAGCGCCGGAGCGGGCGCCGGCCGCGCCGGTCGAGGACGACGTGCCCGCGCTGCGGGTGGCGTACGAGGACGACGACGTGGTGGTGGTCGACAAGCCCGTCGGCGTGGCGGCGCACCCGTCGCCGGGGTGGACCGGCCCGACGGTCGTCGGCGTGCTCGCGGCGCGGGGGTACCGCATCTCGACGTCGGGCGCCGCGGAGCGGCAGGGCGTCGTGCACCGCCTGGACGTCGGCACCTCGGGCCTCATGGTCGTCGCCAAGAGCGAGCACGCGTACTCCGTGCTCAAGCGCGCGTTCAAGGAGCGCACGGTCGACAAGGTCTACCACGCGCTCGCCCAGGGGCACCCGGAGCCGACCACGGGCACGATCGACGCCCCGATCGGCCGGCACCCGAGCCAGGACTGGAAGTTCGCGGTCACCGCGGACGGCAAGCCGTCGGTGACCCACTACGAGGTGCTGGAGATGCTGCCCGCCGCCTCGCTGTGCGAGGTGCACCTGGAGACCGGGCGCACCCACCAGATCCGCGTGCACTTCGCGGCGCTGCGGCACCCGCTCGTCGGCGACCTGACCTACGGCGCCGACCCCGCGCTCGCGCAGCGGGTGGGCCTCGGCCGGCAGTGGCTGCACGCCGTGCGGCTCGGCTTCGCGCACCCCGCGGACGGGCGGCACCTCGAGGTCACGAGCGAGTACCCGCAGGACCTGTCCGAGGCGCTCGAGACCCTGCGCGACAGGTACCGCTAGGCGCCCGAGGCCCGGAGGCGCGGTCGGCGGCGCCGGTGCCGGCCGCCCGGCGGGACGGGCGGGGCCGTGGCCCGCAGCCCGTCCCGGCGCGGAAAAGCCCGTGCGCCGCGCACCGGCGGCCGCCTAGGGTCGGTGACGCTCCCGGTCAGCAGCCGGACGGCGTCGCCGTCGCGGGTCCTGCACGTCGTGGCCGGTGAGCACCTGCCTCTGTCGCAGCGCTCTCACCCCGGGCTCCAACCCCGGCCGGTCGGCGCGCGGTCACCCGGGCGGGCGGCGGTCAGCGACGCCGGGCACGCCCGGACGTCCCCCGCGGGCCCGCCCGACCGCGCGCCGGCCGGACTGTGCTGCCGCAGGAGCACGGAGGACCGGCCGAGGGACGGCGGGGCCGACGACCGGGAGGAGGGTCGAGCGATGCGGATCGTGGTGCAGGAGTGGGAGCGGGTGCTGGTGTACAAGGACGGGCGGTTCGAGCGCGAGCTCGGCCCCGGCCGGCACCGGGTGCCGCTGCGCCGCCGCCGGCGGGTCCGGGCGGAGCTGCGGCCCCGGCACGTCGTCGCGCCCGTGCAGGAGGTGCTGACCGGGGACGGCATCGCCGTCAAGGTGAGCCTCACGATGCAGGTCCGCGTGCTGGACGCGCGGACCTGGCACGAGGCGTTCGCGAACCCCGAGGACGTCCTGCACGCCGCCGTGCAGGTGGCGCTCCGCGACGAGGTCGCCGCGCGCACGCTCGACGAGCTGCTCGCCGAGCGGGCGTCGCTGCCGGAGCGGATGGTGCCCGCCGTGGCGGGCGCTGCGGCGGCGGCGGGGCTCGCGGTGGACGCGCTCGCCGTGCGCGACGTGGTCGTGCCGGCGGAGCTGCGGCGTGCGGCGGCGGCCGTCGTGGCCGCCCGGGCCGAGGGCCTCGCCGCGCTCGAGCGGGCGCGGTCCGAGGTCGCGGCGACGCGGGCGCTCGCCAACGCGGCGCGGATGGTCGCGGACCACCCGGGCATCCTCCCGCTCCGGACGCTCCAGGCGGTCGAGGCGGGTGGCGCGACGGTGGTGCTGTCGGCCGAGCCCGGGGCCGCGACGGCGCGCGCGACGTCCTGAGGCAGCGAGCGGGTGGGGCCGGCGACGGCCCCGCC